>CAYZMI010000001.1:0-13790 GCA_964479475.1 uncultured Rhodospirillaceae bacterium
CAAAATAGATAGTGGGGATGAAGTTGGAAAATACCAGAATTGAAAATCCTAAGATAATGGTCATAGTTGTGTAGAATACGGCTTTCCCAATATTAGCGTGGCAGATATGGAGCGTTTTGACATAGTCTCCGGTAAGCTCAAATTCTTCCCGAAAACGATATATATAATGAATACCATTATCTACCGCGATCCCGATGGTGATAGCGGCGATGGTGATAGTCATCATATCTAGTGGAATTTTGGCCCAGCCCATGCTGCCAAGCACCACCGCAGCGCCCAGTAAATTGGGTAGGATACCTATCGCTGACAAAGTGATTGAACGAAACAGTACTAAGAACATGATGGCGATACCCAGCATGACCAAGCCAATAGTTTTGATCTGAGAGTCGAATAGACTTTGAAGCATGTTGTTGTACAGCACCATCAATCCGCTAACAGTAATTTCCCCGGGTTTGAAGCCGAGTTTTTCGACCAAATCGTGGCGCACCGCCTCGAGCAGCTCCTTCCGGCGCAGATCGGGAATTGAGTCGGTTACACGTGCAAGTAGACGCGCTTCGTTATTATCGATGGAAATATATGGCTCAATCAGGTCCTTCTTAGTTTCGGGCGGAATTTTGGTGTAAAGGATAGCGAGTTCCAATCCCTCAAGTTCCTGTTTTGTGATCCCCTCTACTACTCGCACCATGGATGCAAATGACAACACTTTCCCAATCTCTGGCCTCCCGTTGAGATAATCCTGTACCTGTTTGATACGTTGAACTTTTGTCGACGTGAACCAGTATTTGGGCGATTGAGCACGAAGTTGGGCATATTCGCGTTCCATCTCGATGTCTTCTTTGCTCAATCCTTCCAAATCTTCCGGTTTCAAATCGAAAGCGTTGTCGCGTTGGAAATTTATGAGGACCTCGAGCGGGGTGGTGCCGCCAAGCTTTTGGTCGATCAATTTAAGGCCCTGGTAAATCTCTGTGCTCTCCCGAAAATAATTAATGAAGCTATTCTCGACACGTAGTTGGTTGATGCCTGCGGCGCTGGCAATAATCGCCAGCAAAGAAAATACCAGTATCTTGTTACCGTGGACCTCTGTCAGCCTGGCTAAATTGAGGGGCAGGCGGAATTCATCACTTTTGAGTTCGGTGTGATATTCTTTTTTACCCAGAATAAGGAGGAGGCTCGGGAACAACAAAAATGAAGTAATAAATGTTACTGCCAGGCCAGCGCTCATCATCCAACCAAAGTCAATTACCGGTTTGATGCCACTTACTACCAAAGAGCTGAAGCCCATAATGGTTGTTAGTGCCGTATAGAAACAGGGTTTGACCATCTTATGTGTTGTTGCTCTGACGAGTGCTAGTTGGTCGTCGCCCGGGTGGTCGCGGCGGAGCTGGCGGTAGCGCACGATCAGGTGAATGTTCATAGAGATAGTGATGATTAACATCAAAGCGAGGAAGTTTGATGAGATTACAGTGACTTTCCAACCGAAAAATCCCAGAAATCCGATCATAATCAGCCCGGAATAAATACAGCTTGATAGCGGGAGTACTATCCAACGGATCTCCCGAAAAATTATGGTGAGCACAATAAGTAAAAACAAAAACACTCCGCTGCCAAAGACGATCAAATCGTTCCGCACAAACGTCACCATATCGTTCGTGATCATCGCAACACCGCCAAGATGCAACACACCGCCCTCTCGGTAAGGCGCAATAATCTCTCTTATTTGTACGATGTCGCGGCGGCGCTGTGTGTTTATCGCGTTGTGGGCGATGTCATATTCGGCGGTGATGCGTCTGAGTTCTTTTTTTTCCTCTACTGATAAACCCGCGGTACGCAGTTTGGCGCGCATATCATTACGAAATCGCGATAGATCGTTGTAATTTTCATTTTCCACCAGCCGTAGAAGAATTGCCGTGGTCCGTCCGTCGGCGCTTATGATGAGTTCTCGGAAGATCGGACTTTTTAGTAATTCCGTCTTGGCTTTTTGTCGGTCTATCCCAGGTTTTTCCAGGTTGGGAATTTCCTTGATCAAATCGGTCAGTGTTTGGCCAGAATTACTGAACAGCGGAGCGTCAAGTATGGTGAATGCTGATGACACGCCGGTGACATTTGCTAATTTGGTGCGGAGCTTACGCAACACCTCTATGGATTTGTCGGAAAATAGGCCTTGATCAGGCGTGTAGGTCACCACTAGCAGGCTGCCAACTGGATATCTCTGGTGAATTTGACGAAATTGTTGGAGGTCCTGATCTCCCTCCAGTAGCAATGAATCCGCGGACGCGTCGAGCTTAAAGTCCTTTGTGTGATAGCCAAAAAAAACTAGGACGGCCAGCATAAAAAGCAGGACCGTTTTCGGTCTGGCGAGCACTAAATTGTCGTATGCCTGTGCGGTGCGCAACGTCATTAAAACTCCTTGTGCTTACCTAATACCACGTTGACTGGGGTAAAATCATTCGCCCAATATTTGTCAGTAACCATGATTTTTTATAACAATCGAATATTAACCTCAGAATGTTACAAACGAGACAAAAAATTGTAAGGAGGGAACCCAGCTAGATCTAGGCTGGCCATTTTAAACTCGGTTTGCGCGACAATTTTTGCAAATTATTTGTATCGTTGGGGTTAGTGCAACCATTGCATCCTTGGCAATTCTGTGGAATCACAGATATTATAAAGTTTAAAAAATGATCTTATTAAGGGAATGGAGGATCAAATGACATCGAGTACAAAGGCATTGGCAGTTGCGCTCGCATGCGCAACGGCATTGGTTGCAGTTCCGGCTGTCGCACAAAAAGTAAAGGTTGCCGTCCCATCGTTTTTAACGGGCGCAGGTGCACCAGCATTCGGAATTCCGGGCAAGAACGGAGCCGAACTGATAATTCGGGGTATCAATAATGGTGAATTGCCGGCGCCCTATAATACAAAGGGTTTCGGTGGCCGTCTCGTCGACCCGATATTTTATGATGAATCCGGTGGCGGTACTAAGCAAGTAACAGAACTTCGAAATAAGGTCCAGAAGGAGGGCGTGAAGCTCGTGGTCGGATATATTTCGTCCGGCACTTGTGCGGCTATCACCCGTGTGGCCGAAGAACTTAAGGTTCTCACAATACAGACTGTATGCGGTACGCCGCGTGTGTTCGAGGAACTCGATAAAAATCCCACATACGTGTTCCGCTCTATGAACCATGCCACAGGCAATAATTTGTCGGCGGCACGTTATGTGGTCAAGAAGTTTAAAGGCCAAGTCAAAGGCTATGTGGGTCTAAATCAGAACTACGCATGGGGACACGATTCATTTCGCGACTTTAGCCTTTCGATGACTGCACTAGCGCCCAAAATTAAAAAGGCGCGTAAACACCAGTTTCCCAAGTTATTCTCTGGTCAGTATGGATCAGAAATTTCTGCTCTCCTCAGGTCGCGCGAGGATCTCGTGCATTCCAGCTTCTGGGGCGGCGATCTTGAAGCCTTCATGGCTCAGGGCGGCGTACGAGGAATTTTTAAGCGAAAGAAATTCGTCCTGACGGTGGGTGATACGGTTGTTTATCGTCTGGGTAAGAAATTCCCCGAAGGTGTGATGGTTGGCTCGCGTGGTCCGTATGGCATCTATGCCGTGGGTATCGACACGCCGCTTAACAGGTGGTTCCAGCGTGAATATCGCAAGGCCTATGGCGAAGCCCCGGCGCAGCCTTCTTATCAATATGCGCAGGGTTTGTTGGCGGCTAAGTTTGCCTATGACAAGGCTGCGAAGGCGGCTGGTAAGTTCCCGAACACCGGCCAGGTGATAAAGGCGTTGGAAGGGGCATCATTTCCATCTATCACCACGACAGTTAATATGGCGCTCAGCAAAGGCCATCAGGCTGTAACTGAAGATCGTTGGGGTGTTACCAAATGGGATAGCAAGCGCGGCGAGATGGTGGTTACCGATGTGGAGGTGTTCAAGGGCTCCTGCATCATGCCACCTGATGGTGTTGATTCCGTTTCGTGGCTCAAGAGTGGTATGCAGGGAGCTAAGTGTAACTGATACTGATAAACGGGGGAGGAGAATTCCTCTCCCGTTTGTCTGTTTGTTTAGCAAATTCTATGTAGTTCTCTAATCGTATTTCCAGGGACATTACGTTGGACTATCAGCTCCTGATTGTCATCCTCGTCGACGGCCTAGTCTATTCATCGTATTTATTTATGGTTGCGGTGGGGCTGACCGTGATCTTCGGTGTTCAAAAAGTCCTTAACGTTACGCATGGGTCGTTCTACGCCTTTGGTGCTTATCTCGCGGCCTCCATGATTGCGCTTTATTACGGCAACGAGGATTTGCCAGCGTTTGGTGGCTTCGTGTTGATTTTCTTGTGTGCTGCGGTGCTTGGGGTGATATTCGCTGTGGTCATCGAGCGTGGGCTTTTACGCCACCTTTATGACCGGGACGAACACATCATAGTGTTAGCCACATTCGCGGCTTTTCTTGCACTAGAAGACGTGATCCTGTTGATCTGGGGCACAGATCCCTACTTTGCTGGGCAACCAATGGAACTTTTGGGTTCCACAGATATAGCGGATTTACCCTTCGATAATTACAACTTATCGATGATAGGACTTTCGGTGTT
Source organism: uncultured Rhodospirillaceae bacterium (assembly GCA_964479475.1). Classification (GTDB taxonomy): domain Bacteria; phylum Pseudomonadota; class Alphaproteobacteria; order MPNO01; family UBA2964; genus JAQBTY01. Next base: position 4,593 of record CAYZMI010000001.1, read on the forward strand.
GGTTGCCGCTGCGCTTTGGTTCAGTTTAAGGCGTACTAAATGGGGAAAAATGCTACTTGCGGTGATTTATGATCGCGAAATTAGTCAGGCGATGGGCATCAACGTCACTGCAGTTTTTCTCGGGACCTTTATGATTGGGGCTTTTTTGGGTGCACTTGGCGGCGCCTATCAAGCACCTACAATTTCGGTGTTGCCTGGTATTGGGGTCGAAGTGATAGTGCTTGCTTTTGCCGTTGTTGTAATCGGGGGAATGGGTAGTATTCCCGGTGCGTTGATTGGTTCGATTGTCGTTGGTATTGCACGCGCGTCTGCGGTGCATATGTTGCCCGAGGTCGAGTTGTTTGTAATTTACGCGATTATGGCGTTGGTCCTAATGTTTCGGCCACAAGGGCTTTTCGCTCCTGTACAGGCAAGAAAAATATGAACCGGTTAATGGACAAGACCATTTGGGGCCTAACTATTGGTCTCGCTGTGTTACTGGTCGTCAATTTCGCCTTTGAAGAGTGGATGCGCGGTATTGCGCTCCAAACCTTATCGCGTGGCTTAGTGGCGCTGGGACTGCTTGTGCTTTGGCGCACCGGTCTAATTTCCTTCGGGCATGCGCTCTATTTCGGGTTTGGTGCCTACACTGCTGCTCTTTTGCAGCGTTATGGAATTAATGATGCTTTTTTGTTGCTGATTGCAGGTACTTTTGTTTCAGGCGCATTTGCCTATATTTTTGGTTTTTTGCTGCGTCGATACAGGGCCATCTTTTTTGCTTTGTTGAATATGGCGTTGTCCATGATTTTATACGGCGTTTTAGCCAAACTCGAGGTGTTGGGTTCGACTGACGGCATTGGCGTCAAGCCGCCAACCTTTGCGGGTATAACTCTGGAAGGCGAGGCTCATCAGACAGTTTTGTTTGTTCTTACCGCGATTGTCACATTTTTCGTTGCGGTAGCCTGTCATATTTATCTTCGCTCCACACTTGGCTTTATGACCAAGGCAGTGCGCGAAAATGAAATTCGTGTTGAGTATCTGGGATACTCTGCGGAACGGGCAATTCACGTGAAATACGTAATTTCTGGCCTATTAGCTGGAATGGGTGGTGTCATAATGGCGTTCGCCGTCGGGCATGTGGATCCAGACTCTATGGTCTATTGGCCAATTTCTGGGGACTTTGTCTTCATTGCGATCTTGAGCGGCACCGGTAATGTTTGCGCACCGTTTATTGGCGCTGCTGTTTACGAGCTAATTCGTACCTACGCCTTTGCTTATGCGCCTGCCATTTGGCAGCTCATCATGGGGGGCGCATTGCTCGCAATAATAATGTTCCTGCCCGATGGGTTGTGGTCGCTTTATGAACGTTGGAAAGAACGCCGCGCTTTGGCGCGTGCCCAAACACGGCAGTCGGCGGAGTAAAGCGTTATGTCTGTCGTTCTGGAAGTTCACAATTTGGAAAAGAGCTTTGGCGGCGTGGTGGCGGCTAGCAATATCAATGTAATTATTGAGGATTTGGAAACCATCGGGATCATTGGCGCTAATGGTGCCGGTAAAACTACTTTTGTAAATATGGTGACTGGGTGGCTAGAGCCGACCTCGGGCACTGTTGAATTTATGGGCCGGAACCTAATCGGCATGAAACCCCGTGATATCACTAAGCTCGGTCTGTGTCGGTCGTTTCAGATTCCTCAGGTGTTTCTGTCAGAGACTGTGTTTGACAACATGATGATTGCGAATGGCATCGCCGAGGAAAGCGGATTGGGGCTACTTTCCGCCTTACATTCCGATACAAGAGCAAAGCGAGTTGAAGAGCAAATGAGCCGCTATCAAATAGCGGATTATCGTGAGGTAGTGGCGGGTGCGCTGCCCCAAGGTGTTCGCAAGTTGCTGGATATCGCGATGGCTACGGTGCGCGGTCCCCGTCTTCTGATGCTGGATGAACCCACGAGTGGAATTAGTGTTGAGGAAAAATTCGGCCTCATGGACATCATCATGTCTGCCCTCAAGGAGGAAAAAACCACTGTACTGTTCATCGAACACGATATGGAGATCGTAGAGCGCTACGTCTCCCGTGTACTGGCTTTTTACCAAGGACAAGTGATTTGTGATGCGCCTACAGCGGAAGCCATGCAAGACGATGGTGTTCAAGAATTCGTTCTTGGCGTCGAAAAGCACAATGTCGCATCGAATGGGGGCGGCAATGCTTAAGGTCCATGAAATTGACGTTAGTATCGGACCAACACCCATTCTACGTGATGTGGCGCTGGAAGTACCTTCGGGTTCGATGTGTGGTCTTATTGGGCGGAACGGGGCCGGCAAAACTACGCTTATGCGTACTATCATGGGTGCTCTCAAAGCAACCCGCGGGCGCATTGAATTCGATAACACTGATCTGGGCGCTGAGCCGCCACATAAGCGGGCACATTTGGGAATAGGCTTTATGCCAGAAGACCGGCGTTTGGTTCCTGATCTGACAGCAGAAGAAAACATCATGCTGCCAGTTTGGTCGACCGGTATGGAAGGCGCGGAAAAGCGGCTGGAGTGGATCTACGGATTGATGCCGGAGGTGGAGGAATTCCGAGATCGTGGTGCGACGGAATTGTCTGGCGGTCAACAGAAGTTTGTTGCATTTGCGCGGGCGCTGATGTGTGGGACACAGCTCTTGCTGCTCGATGAACCGTCAGAGGGTATCGCACCGGTCTTTGCTCATCGGATGGTGGAAATTTTGGGTAACCTTAAAAAAGAAGGTGAATCGGTGCTAGTAGCAGAATCAAACGATCAGCATATCGCACCGATCCTAGATCGTACTTTCGTTATCGAGCGCGGTAGTATCGTTCCCGAATAGTATTTCTATCGGATCCATTCGACCTACCCGGGTGGCCTCTCTATAATTTTTGTGAACGAAAAGTGAGAGGGTTGAGCCATGTCGGAGTTGCAAGGTCGTAATGTTCTAATAACGGGTGCCGCATCAGGAATTGGAAAGAGTACAGCGGAGCTATTTGCACGTGAGGGCGCCAGCCTCGCCATCCTTGATGTCGACAAATCATCAGCTGAAAAATCAGCCTCCGCTATAGGAGGAGTTGCCGTGGAGGCCGATGTCCGTGACGAGACAAGTGTAAAAATGGCGATATCGGGCGCTATTGAGAAATTGGGTGGTTTGGACGGGGTGGTCAATGCCGCTGGTGTTGGCTTGCAGTGCGATTTGGAAGAACTTGATCTCGTAAAGTGGCAAAGAGTGATCGATATCAATCTTACCGGAACTTATATAGTGTGTCGTGCGGCGTTGCCCTATCTGAAACAGGCTGAAGCGGGGACCATCGTAAACGTTGCTTCAGGGGCTGCAACTCGCGCTGGGCCCGGCCGATCGGCCTATACTGCATCCAAAGCAGGTGTGATTGCCTTTACTAGGGCAATTGCGGCCGAACTTGCTCCTCAAATTCGTGTCAACGCTATTCTACCTGGGGCAGTGGAAACCCCTTTATTTGAAGGCATGGTGGCAGATACCGCTGCACGCGAAGCGTTAGTAAAACGCTACGCCATGAAACGGGTGGGACGTCCAGAAGAGATTGCTAATGCAATTCTTTTTATGACTTCGGAAAAATCGTCTTTTATGACTGGCAGCCCAATGTTGGTGGATGGTGGACAATAGTTTGCATTGTTAATCTAAAAATTCGAGCATGGTTTCGGTATAAATTTCTGGTTGTTCAATATTGGATAAATGTGCGGCGTCAGGTATGACCGCGGCACGTGCACCGGGAATGTTATCCGCAATCAGCTCGCCATATTCCGGGATGGTTGCTGGATCCTTTTCACCGATTATCACCAGTGTTGGCACAGTGATCTGTTTCAACTCATCACGAAAATCCATGTCGCGGATGGCCACACTGCATGACAGATATCCTTCACGCGTTGTTTCTAAAATGAAATCCCGGCAAAATTCGATGGTAGAATTGGTATCGTCACGTTCCAAATAGGCTGGCGTAAACCAGCGTTTAATTGAGGCTTCCGCAATGGCGGGGATACCCTCATGGGTCGCCATTTCAATTCGTTCGCGCCACATTTCCTTGTTAGGGAAATAAGCGGCAGTGTTTGAGACGATGAGTTTTTCTAGTCGCTCCGGCGCATTGATGCCAAGCCACTGACCAACCATTCCACCCTTCGACAGGCCACAAAATGATACTCTATCGATATCAAGCCTATCCAGGATGCCGAGTACGTCTTGTCCTAAAAGACCGATGGTGTAAGGGCCGTCGGTAATCGGGGTGGCACCGTGGCCACGATTATCGTAGCGCAAGATTTGGTAGCGGTCTTTTAGACGCTCCACCTGGTCGTTCCACATTGCCATTGAGGTTGCGAGCGAATTGCTGAACATCAGAACGGGTGCGTTCTCTGGCCCCTCGATTTCGTAATTAATTGTTGTTCCGTTCGCGGTGATTTCCATGACTTTGTTTCGTCCCCCAGGTTGTATGCCGGCAGCATTGTAACCAAAAACTTGGAGGACAAAAGGTGTTAGAGTTTGCCAGTTAGTGATTGTTCGTATAGCTGCCTTGCCGCTTTGGCATCCAAGGTCACTGGATTGGTCACTGCAGTCGGGTCGTTCGCTGCCATGCCCGATATTAAATCTAGGTCGGACTCTAGGAGCCCGAGTGATTGGGCTGTATGCGGGATAGAAAAATCAGCACGAAGACTTAAGACCCAGTCGAGCAAGGCATTGAAGGACGGTTTCGGCAGGCCCAAATGGCGGGCTATAAGTATGGCTTTTTCTGAGATAGCTGAGCGGTTGAATATTAGTACATAGGGCATGAAGATTGCATTGGCGATCCCGTGATGGACATCGTAGACGGCACCTACTGGATGGCTCAATGAGTGAATGGCTCCTAGCCCTTTTTGAAACGCTGTTGACCCCATCAACGCTGCTGCCATCATATTGCCGCGGGCCTTGATGTTTGTGCCGTCATTTACAGCGCGTGGCAGGTATTCTGAGATCAAACGCATACCCTCAAGCGCGATACCGTCGGCCAAGGGGTGAAAACTGGATACGCTGTAAGCTTCGAGGCAGTGGGCCAGTGCATCCATTCCAGTAGCCGCGGTGAGCCGGGGTGGCAGGCTTACTACAAGTTCGGGATCGCAAATCACAGCACTGGGCATCATACGGGGATGAAAGATGACCTTTTTGATGCATTCAGCCTCATCGGTAATTATTGCGGCCCTTCCGGTTTCTGAACCAGTGCCTGAGGTCGTCGGCACTGCGACTATGGGCGCGATAAAGCGTGCATCGGCACGTTTCCAATTATCTCCTAAATCCTCGAATTCCCAAAGTGGGATAGTTTGTCCTGCCAATAATGCAACGGCTTTACCAACATCCATTGCACTCCCGCCGCCGAGTGTAATGATCCCGTCGTGATTGCCCTCTCGATAGGCCGTAACACCTTTCTCTACGGTCTTCCCAGTAGGATTTGATTTCACGTCGGAAAATAAACCGGTGGGTAGGCTAGTTGCTTCATTAGCTGTTATGCATTCACGAACCATTGATAGCTCGGCCAACTTCTGGTCTGTGATGAGCAAAGGGCGTGTTATACCGATCGTAAAGCAAGCATCCGCAAGTTCGGCGATTCGACCCGCGCCAAAGCGAATTTGAGTGGGATAGTTCCAGTCAGCAGATGGGGGCATTAGCCTGAACCAGGTTCGACAATTTGATACGTCCACGCCTTAGCGTAAGGGTACAAATTCAGAATCATTTCAGACCAATCGGCAAATTAATTTTGCAAGCATAGGCCCTGTGATGATGACGACAAACAGGCGTATTGTTTGAAGCGCTAGCACAAAAGAGATATCTGCCTTGCTGCCCACAGCGATAATTGCGATCGCATCTAGTCCGCCAGGTGTGGTCGCAAGAAATGCAGTCAAGGGATCCGTGCCGACGAGCCACACCAGCATCACCGCGGAGAGGCTACAGAGCAAAATCAAAGCAAATATTCCAACTAGCATTACCGGCATCGCACGTAAGGCATAATGTACCGTCTCGCGAGTAAAGCGCAGCCCGACCCACCAACCGATGATTGCAAACGCGGTAATGAGCAGCCACGGCGGTAAGGTGATGGTTATAAAACCTGTTCCCTGTAATACCGCGGCGATAATCAATGGTACAAAAACGCCGCTGGATGGCACCGGTAACAGTCGTGCGAGGAGACCGCCAGCCGCTGCAACAGCGAGGGTTATCCCAACATCGGGTAATTGACCGGTAAGCGCCTGCGTTGTTGCGCCGGGCGCAGGTTCAACTGCAATTACACCAAAAATTAGGCGAGACACCAATGTCGCTGCTATTAAGACCATAGTAACTCTCAGGAACTGCATGAAGGCGACTAACCGTGGGTCAGCACCAAATTCTTCTGCCATGACCACCATTCCTGTTGCCGCTCCTGGAGAGCAACCCCAAGCGGCGGTGGTCCCTGGTAATAAACCGGTGCGCGCAATCATCCATCCAGCAAAAGTACTAGCCACCACAGTAGTCAAAACCACCACAAGCATTGCCGCCCATTCATTCGCAATAACGTTCAATGTGGATGGGTCTAGCGCCCGGGCTACGAGGACGCCTATAAGGGCTTGACCGCACAGTAAGAATGGCCGTGGTACGTAAAGCTGTGCACCGCGTATTGCGAAAACCATGCCTGTCAGTAATGGCCCAATTAAGAACGCCGCAGGAAAACCAACTTCATGTAAGAGTAAGCTGACGCCCGTGGATACTCCGATCAGTCCAAACCATAACCCAAATTTTTTCAATTAATTAACTCTCGGTCTTAAACTAACTACTAATATGGGTTAGCAACAGGATGGCAAATATTGTGTCATAGGTTATGATTTAGCGCAGCCCATTAGTGGCCGCTTGGGTCTTTTTCCCAACACACGCCTTTGTAATCAGTTCGCCCATTTGCCTCGTTATGGTGCGATTTTTAACGTAAAATTACATATAAATTGTGCAATAAGGGTTAGCCTGTGGAAAAAATAAATATTCAGTTTACGTTGTTCTCGGCGTTTTACGCGCCACTAATCGCTACGATGTCGGGCGGTTTTCTCCGGGCGGAAGGCCTGGAACACGATTGGTCGGTCTCTCCACCTGGTCTGTCAGCCATCGCCGCCCTGGAAAATGGGAGCGCCCATGTAGTCCAGTCCGCCTTGAGCCAGGGATTTGGTGCACTTAACAAGGGTGAAGAAGTCAACGTTGTCCATTTTGCTCAGATCAACGAAATGGATGGATTTTTTCTAACCGGTCGTAATCCTGATACGAATTTCTCCTGGGATAAACTTGAAGGCGCGGAGGTGGTGATGTTCAAAGGGGGACAGCCAGCTGCAATGTTTAAATTTGCTTGCCACAAAGCTGGAATTAATTTTGATGAAATTATACAGATCACGCCCGGCGGGGCCGCTGATATAGATCGAGCATTTCGCGATGGTCAGGGACAATATGTGCAACAGCAGGGTCCCTTTCCACAGCAACTGGCAGCAGATGGAATAGGGTACGTGTTGGCGCAGGTGGGTAAACAGATCGGGCGGGTGGGGTTTTCTAGCCTGGCCTCGACGCGTGCCTGGTTGGAGACTGACATGGCAGCTGCATTTATACGCGCCTATCGTAAGACCCGAAATTATATGAACGAAGAATCTGCGGTCGAGATTGCCCGAGCCCAAATATCGTATTTCCCTAATATTGATGAGTCTGTGCTAGTCGACTGCATCGCGACTTATCAGAGACTTGGGTGTTGGACACCACACGTAGAGATCACAGAAGCGGCATTCGACGCCGTGCTCGATGTCTTTGAATATAACAACGTAATTAAAACACGTTATCGATTTGATGAAATTTGTGTCGCGCCACCGGGTTAATCAGATGCGTTGGTAACCACCGCAAGTAAGGAGCTGTGCGTGGTAAAATTAGATTGTTAACATCTTGGTGGGTTGGCTAGGTAGAGCGGATGAAGAAAATATTACCTTGCCGTTCAGATTGATGGGCATGGGATAAAACTAAGGTTTAAGGTGCTCGAATATGCCTAGTCACTCACCGGCGCGGGAGGTCTCAGCTGCAGGAAAAATTGTGTTGATCGCAAATAGAGCAATTTGTTCATCTTGGTGAGCTGCAACCCCAGAAATCCCCATAGCGCCTACTAAATGTCCGTCGACGATGATGGGCACACCACCCTTGGCCGCGAGTACCGGAAAAGTGACATAAGACGGATGTTCGGTCTCGATCCAGCGTTCCCATACGCCGCTTGGCCGGCTGGTCATGACTGCCGTCCGCGCTTTGGCAAGCGCAATTTCATCATTGCCTGGGCGTGCGCCGTCCATACGGTGTACCGCGACGATACGCCCGCCATCATTGAGTATGGCAATCACCACTCCCCAATCATTACGGTTGGCTTCGTCTTCTGCCGCCGCCAAAAGCTGTTTGGCATCGTCGAGTGTAAGGGCGGGTTTTGTGATCATGACCGGTAACTCCATGACAGGTATTCGCATTTGAATAGTGGCACAAACTGAAAATTAACGCACTCAATTGGTATAATTACCTGTTCCGTTGCATAAAATTCGATGTATTCCGACAAACTCCCAAAAAAGAAAACAACTTATAAATCACTAAGGACAGGTCGGAGTAGTTGTATGAGCTGTGTGCGAGATTTAAATTTCCAGACCGCTGTCATCGGGCTCAGGGCCACCGAGCTGTTGTAATAGTTCTAGTCGGTCGCTAAGCACCCAAGCGTTTCCTATCAGTCCGTCCCGAAACACGAAAATAGCAGTACCGATATAATGTACCTTACGGCCTGTTGGTTTGACGTTATAAATCTCACCATGATGTGTCCCCCGGTGGGTGAGGCATGCAGCAACTTTGTTCCCTTCGGCGATTAAATCTTCCACAGTGTTGTGAAAGTCCGGAAAGGCGCTGCGTATAAGTTCAGCATATTGAATAATGCCTTCATGACCCTTTTGTGGGCTCCCAAACGAGCCAAGAAACGCCACATTTTGTGCCAGGATTTCGCCGATGACGCCGTAGTTCCAATTATTCCAAAATTCATCATAAAACTTGTGAACTAGTGCCTTATTATTTTCGACCGATTCCATTTATTTTCCTGTAAGCATAGCGCTTTTTCCTACCCGTACATTGGTTTATCATAGACTATTCACTTTGCCTGCGCCCGTTGCGGCGCGTTGAGGAGGTATTCTCATGGATAG
>CAYZMI010000001.1:13890-23424 GCA_964479475.1 uncultured Rhodospirillaceae bacterium
TATTCACTTTGCCTGCGCCCGTTGCGGCGCGTTGAGGAGGTATTCTCATGGATAGTGGCGTCGAACAAACCCGCGAACTGCCCCAACAAATAACTATCAAGACTGATACCCGTGATATTCTTGCGCGTGAAACCAAATATCAGATCGAAAAAGGCTTTCACGATTGGACCATTGTCGATGTGGATGCACACCACTCCGAGATGAGTTCATGGCGTGAGGTGATCGAGTATCTTGATGACCCGATCCTTAAACATTACGCTCATGAGTTTCAGTCCCGTACAGGTGGCGCCCCGGGCCTGTCGAATAATGCGCCAGGCCTGCGCTATCAAGATGTTGGTGGCCGCATCCCTCATCAGCAGCAGATTGCAGAAAATGTGGAAAAAAGCGATGTACACCGGGATGTTACATTGGTACGCCGTTCCATGGAGGCCATGGGGATAGATTTTCAAATTCTTTTTCCCGGCAACCTATTACAGCTTGGTACCCACCCCCAATCCCGTGTCGAAGCACATCTAGCACTCGCCTATAATCGCTGGGTTTGTGAACGCATTTTGCCCCATGATGACCGCGTCAAGACACTGCTGTATTTACCCATTTCCGAACCAGACATGTGCCTCAAGATTATCAATGAATTCGGTGACAACCCCAATGTATCCGGCTTTATGATTACTGCGGTGCGCTATAAGCCAGTGCATCACAACCAGTACATTCCAATCTATCGCGAACTTGAGGAACGAGGATTACCTCTTGCTTTCCATGCCGGTCTCACCTGGGGGGATGACTGGATGAAGCAACTTGATTTATTCATTTCTATGCATGCTATTTCGTTTGTGCTGTGCAACATGGTGCATATGACAAACTGGATAGTACATGGCATGCAGGAACGCTTCCCTAAACTAGATGTTATTTGGATAGAATCCGGCCTCACCTGGCTTGCCTTTATCGCTCAACGGCTTGATTCGGAATATCAGATGCGGCCATCTGAAGCACCGCTTCTGAAGAAGTTGCCGAGTGAGTACATGCGCGACATGTATTACACCTGCCAGCCCATTGAGACCTCCAATTTGGGACTTACTGAGGAAACTTTTAAGGCGATCAATGCCAGTTCTCAATTACTCTATGCGTCGGACTGGCCCCATTGGGACTTCAACGCACCCAGCACAATTTTCGACCTACCATTTTTAAGCGAGCAGGACAAAAAAAACATATTGGGTGAAAACGCCGTCAAGCTGTTCGGAATTGATACGGCCAACAAAAAGTTTTGATGTGGGAGAACAAGCAATATGACTGAACTATATGTAGGTCGAGAAGAAGAGTTTGAAGACCGTGGTCGTAAAGTTATCGCCCATGGCGAATTGGAAATAGGGGTGTTTTTCGTCGACGGCGAGTTCTTTGCCTGGGAAAATCGGTGTGTGCACCAGGGTGGGCCAATTTGTCAGGGCCGCATTCTAAACCGGGTGGTCGAGTTAATTGCTGAAGATAAGACCAGCCAGGGACTTGCTTGGTCGGAAGAAGACGTGCATATCGTCTGCCCCTGGCATGGTTACGAATTTAATATTAAGACCGGCCGTCATCCTGGCAGCAAGCATGCTCGTCTCCGGGGGTTTGATGTGAAAGTAAACGACGGGGATGTCTATGTCGTCACCTGATGTGGTGGGAGCTACCGCCGAAGATGCGTTTCAGGCAGCCCTTAAGGCGCTTGAAGACGGAAAAACTGAGGATGTTTTACCCGAGACAGTGCAAAAATTACTTACGGCCGGCGTTAAATTGTATTGTCGAAAATTGACGGACGAAGACAATTATTTCCCGCCATTTCGTGAAGAAGATGTAGTGACAGCAACCGAATCGGTGGTAGCGATTGCTGAAATGATGCGTGCGGCCGACCTCAACACGTTTGATCTTGCCATGTGGATGTCACGTCCACACGATGGGTAGCGGAGGGGCTAGAGCCATCCGATTTAAACACGTATTATTCGGCCAAATGTTTCAGAGAAGGACCGAAAAATGAATTCTGCCGTGCGGTCCAGCCCCGATGGCCCGAAACTTAAGAAATGGGCCAAGTTCAATTGGGAAGACCCTTTACTCTTTAATAATTTACTAACCGATGAAGAAAAGCTGATACGCGATAGCGTGCATCAATATGCTCAGGATAAATTGATGCCGCGTATTCTCCAATCCAACCGCAACGAGACCTTTGATCGCGAGATAATTTATGAGATGGGCGAACTTGGTCTGTTGGGCTCTACATTGGAGGAAAAATATGGGTGTTCGGGGGTTAGCTATGTATCATATGGGTTAACTGCGCGTGAAATTGAGCGGGTTGATTCCGCTTACCGGTCGACGTTGTCGGTTCAATCCAGCTTAGTGATGTGGCCGATTTATACCTATGGTACCGAAGTGCAGCGCAAGAAATATTTACCCAAATTGGCAACTGGTGAATTTATTGGTTGCTTTGGCCTCACCGAGCCCGATCACGGTTCTGATGCTGGTGGAATGATTACTCGTGCAAAGAAAGTAGATGGGGGGTATTTGATCCAGGGTGCTAAAATGTGGATTAGCAATGCACCCCTCGCCGATGTATTTGTGGTGTGGGCCAAAGATGAAGAAGACGTAATTCGCGGCTTCATTCTTGAGCGCGGTATGAAAGGTCTGTCCACACCCAAGATAGAAGGCAAATTTAGCTTGCGGGCATCCATTACCGGCGAAGTGGTTATGGATGATGTATTTGTGCCTGATGAAAACTACTTACCTGGGGCGCGGGGGCTAGGTGGTCCGTTTGGTTGTTTGAACAATGCACGGTACGGTATAGCTTGGGGTGTGTTGGGTGCAGCTGAGTTCTGTTGGTATGCAGCTCGAGATTATACATTGGAGCGCACCCAGTTTGGCCGGCCCCTGGCCGCTAATCAGCTCGTGCAGAAAAAGCTTGCAGACATGCAGACAGACATTGCCGTGGGTTTGCAGTCATGTTTGCAACTTGGTCGCATGATGGATGATGGCACTTGTTCGCCTGAATCAATTTCGCTTATGAAGCGTCACTGTACAGGAAAGGCCCTCGATATTGCGCGGCTGGCTCGTGAGATGCATGGCGGTAATGGTATTGTCGACGAGTATCATGTAATTCGCCATGTGATGAACTTGGAAACCGTCATCACCTATGAAGGGACGCACGACATCCATGCGTTGATACTCGGTCGTGCTCAAACTGGTATTCAGGCGTTTATGTAATATAAGTTGGCCTAAATCTCTCCACACCTAGGCAACTATTACGAAATAGGCGTCGGGTGGTTTGGGGGGAGGCCGCAACCGAATTGTAAAATGACCTCTCCACTTTCCCATCTCCGCGTACTTGATTTGAGTAGGATACTTGCTGGGCCTTGGGCGGCACAAACACTCGCTGATTTAGGGGCCGAGGTCATCAAAATCGAACGGGTTGGTACCGGCGATGATACGCGAAGTTGGGGGCCGCCCTTCATCAAAGACGAAAATGGCGAAGAAACCCAAGAATCGGCTTACTTCTTGTCGACCAATCGTGGCAAAAAATCTTTGGCGCTGGATCTTTCGGACCCAAGGGGTCAAGAGATCATCCGAAAACTAGTAAAAAAGTCGGATATCTTAATCGAAAACTACAAACTGGGTGGGCTTGCTGCCTATGGGTTGGGTTATGACGATTTAAAGAAGGTCAATGCAGGGCTTGTATACTGTTCTATCACAGGCTTTGGCCAAACCGGTCCATTCAGCAGTCGCGCTGGCTACGATTTTCTTATTCAAGCTATGGGCGGTCTAATGAGTGTTACAGGAGAGTCTGACGGTAGACCCGGCGCTGGACCACAAAAGATAGGCGTTGCGCTTACGGATATTTTAACCGGGCTATATACAACAATAGCCGCACTGAGTGCGATTTCTAAACGCGAAGAAACGGGCGAGGGGTGTCACGTGGATATGGCACTATTGGATGTTACCACTGCGACAATGGCCAACCAGGCCATGAACTATCTGGTGACGGGTGATGCACCTGGCCGCATGGGAAATGCTCATCCAAATATTGTGCCCTATGAGGCATTTGAGGCATCCGACATGTATCTAATCATCGCGGTGGGCAACGATTCTCAATTCCAAAAGTTTGTCGAGACGCTGGGGCGACCAGAACTGGCTTATGAAGAGCGTTTTGCCACTAATGCCGCCCGCGTCAACAATAGAGAAGTCTTAATACCTATTATCCAAGGTCTTATGAAGGAACGAACCGGTCAGGATTGGATCGATGCTATGGAGCAAGTGGGTGTGCCATGTGGACCCATCAACAATATGGAACAAGTGTTTTCTCATCCTCAAATTCAGCACCGCGGTCTACAAATGGATCTTCAGCATCCTTTGGCCGGGTCAGTGCCTCAGGTCGCCAATCCCATCCGATTTGTTGGAGAGCCACATGATTATCAAGGCGCGCCCCCTACGCTGGGCCAGCATTCCGATGACGTTCTTAAACAGTTGGTTGAATTGTCGGACGATGACATAGCAGCGTTGAAGGATGCTGGAATTGTTGGCGGCTAACATCCACAATGTTGGCACTTTCCATTGCCCCATAATTATTTGTATACATATGATTTTAATTGGGAACTATAAATAGTCTATGTCTTCTGATAAGGGCGCCGCCCGAGACGGTTATGTACTCGAAAGGCAGGCCGGCCATCTGCTACGCCGGGCGCACCAGCGCCACTCTGCTATTTTTCAAGAAAATATCGGAGAAAACCAGCTAACCCCTCTGCAGTTTGCCGCATTGGTGAAATTACGTGATGTTACGGAAGTATCGCAAAATCAACTCGGTCGGCTGACTGCTATGGATGCTGCGACAATGCAAGGTGTGATCGCACGTTTAGCTTTACGCAAACTAATTGAAAGGCGTCCCGACCCCGATGATCGGCGGCGTCTAATTTTGAGTTTAAGTGCGCGTGGGAAGACGCTAATAAATCGGTTAGTAGCCAACGGCGGTGACATTACTAAGAAGACGCTCGCGCCGTTATCTCAAACCGAACAAAAAGCTTTAATTCACCTTTTGACAAAATTAGCAGAAATAAAGTAGTTGAATTTATGAAGCATCCAATGCCTCGAGCATTTCTCCGACGGTACAGAATTTATGACGTGGGGTCGGGTCGGATGCTGCGTTTTCTTCGAGGCTTTTTAGGGTTTGCCAATCTGCGTAGGTGGTAATCTGTAGTTCTCGCTCTTTGGCCATCGCGTCAAGTACAGTTGCCCCCGGTTTTGGCTCACCAGAAAAATCATTAACGACAAGATCGACAACAGCATATGAATCGAGCCGATTTGTGCCAATGGTGCCACTCGCCCCTCGTTTAAGCCATCCTACTGCGTAGATGCCAGGTTTTACACGGCCATCCTTATTTTCCGCAATACCCCAACGGTCGTTGAATGGGACACCTTCAATGGGTTCGGCCCGCGAGCCGATACAGGTCACTACCATTCCGCATGGCAAATCAAAGGTCTCCCCGGTGCCAACGCAACGACCATCTTCTACACGGGTCCGCTCCATACGAACGCCTTCCACTTTATCGCCGCCCAAAATTTCTACTGGCATGGCGAAAAATTCGATGTGAACTGTCCGACGTTTTGCCCCGGCTTTTGCCTCACTTAGACCACGTAGTGTGTCAAGAATACGGGTCCGGACTTTTTGTTGCCTGTCGTCCATGTTGGGTGGTAATTCGGACGGAATCGCAGTGGCATCCACTACTGTCGTTGCCGCTTCTAGAACGCCCATTTCCTTGAGCTCAGTATTGGTGAAGGCTGCTTCTACTGGGCCGCGCCGGCCAAACATATAGATATTTTTGATGGTGGCTGCATCTATGGAATTCATAGCGAAGTCAGCGATATCTGTGGTGACCATCTCGTCTGGCGTGCGCGATAGTACTCGGGCAACATCGATAGCGACATTGCCAATGCCAATGACAGCAACCGTCTCGACATTCAATTCCGGGTTCAATTCGATGAAGTCTGGGTGGCAATTATACCAACCTACAAAGGCGTTTGAACCGAATACACCTTGTTTGTCTTCACCGGGGATGCCTAGTTTGTTATCCCAAGGAGCGCCATAGGCAAGGATTACTGCGTCATAAATTTTATGTAGGTCTTCCAAGCTAACATCACGCCCCAGCGCCAAATTACCGAGCATGCGAACCGTTTCATGTTCCATAGTCTCGGCATACTTTCGGTCGACACGTTTAGTATGCTGATGGTCCGGTGCAACACCGCCCCTAACCAATCCGTATGGCGTGGGCAACTTGTCTATGACGTCAATACGACAACCTGGCGCTTTTTCGATTAGCGCCTGTGCAGCATAAACGCCGCCTGGACCTGAACCAATGATAGCGACGCTGCGATTACTGTGGTCTCCCACGTTCTCTATCCGAAGTTGTTATACTGAAAGAATGATAGCCGAATGACGCTAGGAGAAAACCCCTGTAATCCAACTCACGCAACATAAAGGAATCTAGTTTCTTGCCAAATGATGGGACGATTTAAGTTGTTAGGACTGGTATTTGTAGGAATTAGACTACCGTCCAGGTGCGACCTTTGTGCATCAACTCATTGATGCTTACCGGAGGTGATTTTTCGGCGAGTTCATTGATTTGCAAATGGACACTGTCCTCGTAGGATTCTGAGGGTTGGCGGAAGATAACTCCCATGGCTACTGGGAAGGAGGGTGCCGCCATACCGCCAATTAGCAATGCTTGTGCACGATTGGTTTCGTCGTGAACTAATATATCTTTCTCTGTGACGCCATTTTCGCCGACGGTGACTACTTCTAATTCCAACTTGCCCTTTTTTAGACGTAGCCCCTTATTTTCTTCGGCTCCAAAGATTAGTGGTTTGCCGTGCTCGCACATCACTTGTCCGTCCGCTGAATTAGATTTTTCCGTGAAGGATGAATAGACACCATCGTTATAGACAATACAGTTCTGCAAAATTTCAACGAAGGAAGCCCCCTTGTGAGCTTTGGCTTCCTTTAGCACTACGGGCAAAAGTTTTTGGTTAGTGTCGACGGTACGTGCGACGAACCGTGCATTACACCCAAGAGCAAACACGCAAGCTGAGACCGGTGCGTCAACGGAACCCAAAGGGGTAGATGGCGAACGAGTACCAAGCGCTGACGTGGGAGAGTACTGACCCTTGGTTAGGCCGTAAATTTCGTTATTAAACAGAAGAACTTGCAAGTCCACATTACGGCGAAGTACATGCAATGTGTGATTGCCGCCGATACTGAGCATGTCGCCATCGCCGCCGATTACCCATACGTCGAGATCCGGATTGGCGAGTTTGACGCCTGTGGCGACCGCCGGAGCGCGGCCATGAATTGTATGAAAGCCGTATGTTGCCATGTAGTAAGGAAACCGGGCCGCACAGCCGATGCCAGAGATAAATACTGTGTTAGTAGGGTTAGCGCCGAGTTCGGCCAAAGTCCGTTGTACTGCTTTTACAATTGCATAGTCACCACAACCGGGGCACCAGCGAACTTCTTGGTCCGAGGCGTAGTCGTTGGGTTTCAATTGTTCCGGCGGGCTCTGTACATTCATTGATTTAGTCCTTTAACCGGTCACGTATTTCATGTTCAAGATCGGCCACTTTGAATGGCTGGCCGCTGATCTGGGCTAGCGATTCAGCAGGCACGAGGTATTCTGAGCGCAGCAGCGTAACAAGCTGCCCGTTATTCATCTCTGGCACCAGAATTTTGTCGTAACTTTGCAGCAATTGACCCAAATTTTTTGGCATGGGCCAAATATGCCGCACATGAATGTGCGCAACGTCGAGACCATCGTCACGGCAGAGTGCCACAGCCTGTTCTATGGCGCCGAAAGTCGAACCCCAACCAACGACCGCAAGCTTGCCTTTGTCGTTTCCCGATGCCACTTTCTGTAGAGGAATATCCTCGGTTATACCGCGGATCTTTTGCGCACGGACTTTGGTCATCTTGTGATGGTTATCTGGGTCGTAGGAGATGTTGCCGCTGTCGTAATCTTTCTCAATACCACCTATACGGTGTTCCAATCCCGGAGTACCCGGTTTGGCCCAAGGTCTACTCAGTGATGCTTCATCGCGGAGGTATGGCTGAAACCCCTCCGTCTCCACTCGGAATTGTACCGGAAAATCGGCGATATCATCGGTGTTTGGAATTTTCCATGGCTCAGCCGCATTAGCGAGGTAACCTTCGTTGAGGAATATCACAGGGGTCATGTATTTAGTCGCCAATCTAACAACCTCAATGGCACAGTCGAAACAATCGGCCGGTGTTGATGCAGCGACGACGGGCAACGGAGTATCCGCGTTACGTCCCCAAACCGCCTGATTAAGATCCGATTGTTCAGTTTTTGTGGGCATACCCGTTGATGGTCCGGCACGTTGGAAGTTGACCACGATAAGTGGCAGCTCCGCGACAATTGCGAGGCCCAACGCTTCCGACTTGAGTGCGATACCGGGACCGGAGCTTGAGGTAAGTCCCAATGAGCCGGCGAACGACGCGCCTATCGCTGAGCAAATTGCTGAAATTTCGTCTTCTGCCTGGAAGGTGACCACACCGTACTGGCGTAAATTACTGAGAGTGTGTAGCAGCGGCGATGCGGGGGTAATCGGATATGAACCAAGGAAGATATCTAGGCCAGCTTTTTGTGCACCGGTCAACAATCCCCAAGCTGTTGTTTCGATGCCCGAAACCGCGCGGTAAACACCGGGCTCTACTTTAGCTTTTGGCACCACATAAGTACTGATTTCGCTCGACAGTTCTGCGGTTTCGCCATAGGCGTGCCCAGCATTGAGGGCGGCAATATTTGCGGCGGCGATTGTTGGTTGTTTACCGAATCGTTGGTTGAGCCAATCGATAGTCGGCTGACGCTCCCGACCATACATCCAACACATCAAACCCAGCGTCCAAAGGTTTTTTGAGCGTAGACCTTCTTTCTGGTTGACGCCAGTCCCTTCAACAGCGGCGAGGGTAAGTTTTGAAATATCGATCTGTATCAAGCGGAAGCTATCGAGTGTGTCATCCTCAATGGGGTTGCCGTCATATCCAGCCTTTTGGATATTGCGATCGGTAAAAGCACCCGTGTTAATTATGATTGTTCCGCCTGGTGCCAAGTCGCGTAGGTGAACTTTTAATGCGGCCGGATTCATGGCTACTAACACATCTGGGGCATCGCCCGGTGTTTTAATTTGGTGTGATGCAAAATTAATTTGAAATGCCGAAACGCCGTAAGTTGTGCCGATTGGTGCGCGAATCTCAGCGGGGAAATCCGGGAATGTTGATAGGTCATTCCCCATAAGCGCAGTCGATTGGGTGAATTGATTTCCTGTCAATTGCATCCCGTCACCGGAGTCCCCAGCGAAACGAATTACTACAGAATCAAGGACTTCACGTCCATCTTCCGTCGTGTCTTTCAGCTTGGTTGCCATGGCATCTCGATAGACTCAAATTTGTTGATTAGTCAATTATTTGTACACGTACAATTAAGTGCCATAAGTATCGACTATAGCTCCTCC
>CAYZMI010000001.1:23524-50083 GCA_964479475.1 uncultured Rhodospirillaceae bacterium
ATCAGTCCTCATTTGGTGCATAAACATGAGTCTGCTGATCTCCAACAGTTGACAAAATTCATTTGTACACAAACAATTAAATTTAGGCCTAAGGCCTTGAGAAAAATGCTTGTTGTAAATAGGCATCGGTATGGCAAATGATTCTCCCAAAAAAGATAGCGGTTTGATTCGGTGCGACGCTTGTCCTGTTTTGTGCCGAATTCGTGAAGGTAAGACCGGTGCGTGCGATCGTTACGCCAATGTGGAGGGAAATCTGGTTCGCACTGATCCAATCGTAGTCGCCCAAAAAGTCTTGGATTCAAAAGGTGAGATGGTTCTTTTTGCCGAGGCCTCTCAAAATTGGGACGGTTCACTAATCAATAAAGCACCAACCTTTTTGACCGGAATAGGTTCAACCACCACTTATCCGGACTACAAGCCAGCCCCGTTCATCGTTTCCAGTGAACAAGATGGTGTGGACATGGTGACCGTGGTCAGCGAAGGGGTTTTTAGTTACTGCGGAGTGAAAGTGAAGATCGACACCGATGCCTATATAGGGCCGGAGCCGGCAGCAGTGCGAGTGAATGGCGAACAAATTGGGCACGTAACTACAGCTGAATATGGTTCGCAGATGCTTGCAATTGGAGGTGTGCGTCATCTCACCGGTGGTAGCAAAAAGGAAGGAAACATCACCTGCAATTCGATGCTACGGTTGTGCAATAAAGAACCTGTTGAAATGAACATTGATGGTGGGGCGGAAATCGTCGTACAAGCAGGTAAACCACCGGTTATCAATGGTGTCCAAGAAGAACGGATGCGTGTCGGGTGTGGTTCTGCGACAGTGGGTATCTTTGCACCACAATGGCACAATCACGTAGACGAAGTCATCGTTGTCGATGATCATATTACTGCCGTTCTGACAGAACATCAGGCGGGACGCTTTTTAGATATGCCCATTGCCGGCATTCGGGTGCGTGGCCGGCGGTCTACTCCTGGTCGTTATTTTCAGGTCGCTGATCATGGTGCAGGCTGGGGTGGTACAGATGTAACAGATCCGCTGGAAATAATTGAAAAGATAGAGCCGGAAAACGCATGGGTGGGTCAAAGATTGCTCATGGTGTCCACCACAGGCCAGGATTCGGCCTATTTCGTTCTTGATCATGATTTAAAACCAGTGATAGCCGAGACACCAGCCGAGGTACAAATTGTGGTTGACCGCATTGGAGAAAATTGCGAACCCGCTTTGTGCTCGGTTTTATTTATGGGTGGCGCGGGTGGCAGTCTGCGAGCCGGCGTAACGGTAAATCCAGTGCGATTGACACGCTCAGTCAAAAAAGAAATGACTCGTGTTACCTGCGGCGGTGCTCCAGTTTATGTATGGCCTGGTGGTGGCATTACTTTGATGGTTGATGTTAATGAGATGCCGGATAACTCTTTTGGTTATGTTCCGACCCCGGCATTGGTGGCGCCAATCGAATTCACGGTTAGCCGAGATGACTATATAGAGCTCGGCGGTTACGGCGATCGCATCAAGAAATTGGAAGACGTGTTGAATAGCAGTGATGTTAAATCAGTTCCTTGGCGCGAGGAACACCCTTGGCCGCTTTTCGTTAGTCGTGATGCGAGTATGGAAAGTGATTGAGATGGCAGTTGGACCGCAAGCCGAGATGTTATCAGATGGTAGGCGGCTTCATTTACATCATGGACCCATCGATTTGATCATTGAGGCATTTGGTAAAAAAAACGAGGTAAAAGCTGCCTATCTTCAAGCCATTGACCGTTTCGATGACATATTAGAAGTCTTAGTGAGTGAGCTAGAAGCGCTGAGGCGGTCATTATCAGAACCGCGTTGGCAGCCGCTTGGACCGGTCGCTCAACGTATGATAGCCGCGTGTTGGCCCCATCGGGATAATTTCATAACGCCCATGGCGGCCGTAGCGGGCGCAGTGGCCGATGAAATTCTCGTAGCTTTGGTTCAGGATCGTATGCTTGATCGCGCTTATGTTAATAACGGCGGTGATATTGCATTTTTTCTTTCGCCTGGTAACAGTCTCACCGTTGGCTTGGTGGGCGATTATCATCTGCCGGCCATAGATGCAAGTTGTGCACTGACACATGATTTACCGGTGCGTGGAATGGCGACTAGTGGTTGGAAGGGGCGCAGTTATTCGCTGGGTATCGCCGATGCGGTCACTGTGTTAGCCCAAAACGCAGCTGCCGCCGACGCAGCGGCTACACTCATTGCTAATTCCGTGACGACAGACGATCCAGCAATCGAGCGGGTCTCGGCACGAAATATTGATCCTGATAGTGATCTGCATGACTTGCTTGTGACGACTAATGTGGGTCTGCTTGATGGGTCAATTGTTGATGCCGCGCTAAGTTCTGGCGTTGAAGTTGCAGAGCGGATGTGTCGGGGTGGACACATAGCTACCGCGGTGTTGGTATTACGACAAGAATTTCGCGTTGTCGGATCGATGCCTAATGAACTCATCGAATGCGATGCCGCCTGAAGAAGTAAATTAAGAGGAACGAGTTATGGATGATTCAAGAAGCATTGGGGACATTCAGACGACGACGGCTGGCGACTTCGGGGAACTGGTCAAAGTACGGAAGTTCGTCATGCATATCGAAGAAACATTGCACGAATTTGGACCTCCGGCGGATCCACCCCAACTCAAAGGTTATATTGCCGCTGTCGCAGCTAACCCCTACGCCGGGCGATACGTAGACAATCTTATGCCCTTGATGGAAGCGCTCAAACCCATGGGGCGCACCATGGCACAACGATTGATAGATGCATTGGGTGGTGCAGACACAATTGTGGCCTATGGTAAATCCGCCATAGTCGGCGAAAATGGTGAACTAGAGCATGCGGCGCTCTGGCATGAGCCTGGCGGGTATGGCATGCGGGAACTTATTAAACCGTCCAAAGCGATCGTACCGTCAACCAAAAAGGTTGCCGGGCCTGGCCGCCCGGTGGATGTGCCACTGGCACATGTGAATGCTGCCTATGTAAGGAGTCATTTCGATTGTATCGAATGTTCGATCCCCGATGCGCCACGTGCGAATGAAATCGTTTGGATCCAGTCTATGGCGACCGGCCCCCGTATTTACGATCGGGCAGGGGGGCTTAAAGATTCCGATGTGAAAGGCGAAGATGGGTTAAAATAATGAAAGCCAAAATTAGAAAAACGCAGGTGATTGTTGAGACTACATATACAGATTTGGGGAGAAAGGTGAAGGTGCCGACCCGCAAGGCTTGTGCACTCGCGGTGATAGTCAACCCAAATGCCAATAAGTATGCGCAAAAATTATCTGTGCTTGAGGATATTGGCGCGGAAATGGGTGAGATGCTGGGTAAGATGTGCGTTGATGCGCTTGGAATTAAACCGAAGGAAGCAGAAAGCTATGGTAAGGCCGCTATCGTGGGTGAAAACGGCGAATGGGAGCATGCTGCAGCTATTCTTCATCCTAAACTCGGGGCGCCGCTTCGGAACGAAGTTCAGAAAGGGGCTGCTCTCGTGCCGTCCGTAAAAAAATTAGGCGGGCAGGGCGCCCGCATAGACGTGCCTCTTGGTCACAAGGATGCTGCCTATGTGCGTAGTCATTTTGACGGCATGGAAGTTGGACTCGCCGATGCGCCGCGGGCAAATGAGATTGTGGTTTGCGTTGCGGTGACCGACTCCGGTCGCCCGTTCCCACGCGTAGGAGGTCTTACTACTAAGGATATGGTTGGTAAGGATGGTCTTCGGTAAGATCACCGAAGGACGAATTTTGAAAAGTTTAAGTGTCATTTTGGAATGGTAGGGCAACCTAGTAATCAAGCTTCTTCTTTGTATTTTTCCCCGTCCTTAACCTCTTCCCAAAGTTTGGACTTGGAACTCTCGCCGATCATGCCGGGGTTAACTTCCTCCCCCTTGGGCCCTTTCATGGTGAACACCTCTTTGACATAGGTGTAGTCCATATACCCCATACGGGCGAGGGGCTGGATCTTAACCCAATCCACTTTCCCATCGGTTAGTGCATCGTCGTTGATGTGAATACCGACCACTTCACCGATCACCACGTGGTGTACCCCCTTCGGCGTGTTAGACGGCAAAGATAGGGTTGCATGGTGTTTACATTCGAGATTAACGGGTGATTCAGATATGCGTGGGCATGCTACAATGTTGCATGGCGCCGGTGTGAGACCACACATAGCGAGCTCATCCACGTTTTTGGCCACATGTTTCGAAGATAAATTAACCTGATCTTTAAGGCCGTAAGTAGCCATATTATATACGAATTCTCCGCTATCCTCTGCATTTACCACCGAGTCTTTACGGCGTGGCTCCGACTCTAGCTCATCGGAGGTGCCAGACCCTGAAAAAAATACAAACGGCGGATCGTAAGCCAACTGGTTGGAAATGGAGAATGGCGCCAAGTTGACGATATCGTCGTGGCCAAGTGTAGTAATCCAGCCGATTGGGCGCGGTACGACGCAGGCTTTAAACGGGTTAAATGGTAGTCCGTGATCATCCTTTTGGGGTTCGTAAAACATGATGAACTCTCAGTAAATTACGCCGAATTACATGCAAAATATTATAAGTGAATTGGCCACCCGAAGATATGGCAACAGTTGCATTTCGCTACTAGCATAGCCTTTGGCTAGTCAAATTTCATTTTGCAACTGATAGCATTTTCCTATAAATCGACGCCCTTATGACACTTGTTGCAGCGCTTGCCATATACGGTGTGGTGATGCGGGGGCCGAGAGTTCTGTTATTCCCTTAACTGATAACGCATCCAAAATCGCATTCATGACCGCCGGCATGGAAGCACCGTTGCCGGCTTCTCCGCAGCCTTTCACGCCAAGCGGATTAGTTACGCAGGGTACGTTGCGTGTAGAAAAATCGAAGCTGCACATGTCGTCGGCCCTAGGCATGCAATAGTCCATGTATGAGCCAGTCAAAAGTTGGCCATCGGAATCGTAAACCGTATTTTCCACCAGGATTTGGCCAATTCCCTGTGCTATGCCTCCATGCACCTGACCTTCGACAACTAGCGGGTTAACCACTACACCAAAATCGTCGACCACGGTGTAGCTTTGGATTTCCACCTCTCCTGTCTCTGGTTCGATCTCCACCTCGCATACATGGCAACCATTGGGGAAACTAGAGGGGCTGGAATCGTGCACCGCCTTGTAATCAAGAGAGATTGGTACACCGTCGGGAAGATCGCCGGCTTCTTGGAGATACTCGGCCAACACCATTATATTGATTGTACGGTCCGTGCCAGCAACGGTAAAAGTACCGCGGTTGAATTCGATATCTACTTCGGCGGCTTCCAGGACGTGTGCGGCCGCCTTTTTACCTAATTCAATGACGCCGCCCGCAGCGTCAACTATGGCGTTTCCGGCGCCAACGAGTGTCTTAGAACCGCCAGACCCACTCGCGCCAGGGCTCATTTCGTCTGAGTCATTTTGGATGACTTCTATTTTTTCATAAGGTACGCCAAGATATTGAGAAAGTATTTGCATGAAAGGCGTGCGGTGGCTGGTCCCCATGTCCTTTGCCCCGGTCACCAGTGCCACTGTACCGTCATCGCGAAACCGTACATCGATGAGCTCACCGGCTGCGCCGGTGTTTTCTAAATAATTCGACACACTAATACCGCGAAGCTTGCCGTTTGAAGCTGATTTTGTGCGACGATCTTCGAAGCTTGACCATGCGCCGCCCTCGAGAGCGACATCCATGATAGCTTCGAACTCACCTGAATCATATGTTTGCCCGTTAGGGGCTTTCCAAGGAAATGCATCGGGTGGGATTAAGTTCTTCCGTCGAATTTCAACACGGTCGATGTTCATCTCGCGGGCTGCTTTGTCTACCAGTTGCTCCATGATGTATTTGGATTCAGGCCGTCCTGCTCCTCTGTATGGACCAGTGGGAACGGTATTGGAAAATATCGCTTTTGTGGCATATGAAAAGTTGGGCGTCTTGTAAACACTAATTAAATTACGACAAATAACGTTAGTCATCGGTGCTGGGCCCATTGCTGTTAAGTATGCCCCGCAATTGCCGACGCCTCGGATACGTAAGCCCAGGAAATGCCCTTTGGCATCAAGCGCGAGCTCCGCATCGATTAGACTATCGCGGCCTTGATGATCAGCAACGAAGCTCTCGCTTCGGTCAGCGGTCCATTTTACGGGACGCTCAAGTTTGCGCGCCGCATATAGCACTGATATGGCTTCTACAAAGGCTGCCCCCTTCATACCAAATGAGCCGCCCACATCGTTGGAAATTACCCGGATTTGCTCTGGCTCGACGTTGAATATGGCCTTGGCAAGTGTGCCTCGTGGGCCCATAACACCCTGCGACGGCATGTGAATAGTAAAGCGTTCGCTGACCCGATCGTATTGACCGATGACCGAGCGCGGTTCTATCGTATTAACAACCATACGCGTATTTTCGATTCTTAATTTGGTCACGTGAGCGGCGCTGGCAAAGGCTTGGTTAGTGGTTTCGTCGTCCCCTACAAAAAAATCAAGACAGACGTTTCCGGGTGCTTCTACATGTAGTTGGGGTGCACCTTCGTTAACGGCGTCAGCGGCTTCAGTGACCACCGGTAGCGGTGCAAATTCAATTGCCACGGCTTCTACCGCTTCCTGAGCTTGCGCGGTGGTCTCGGCAATTATTACTGCGATGGGCTCCCCTAAATGACGCACGCGATCGATCGCTAGGCCAGTACGCGGCGGTACGATATAGCCGCTGCCGTCGCGGTTCTTTAAAGGGAGACCACTCGGAATGTTGCCAATTCCATCGGAACGCAAATCGTCGCTTGTATAAATCGCTAGTATACCAGGTAGGTCGGCAGCCGTAGCGGTATCGATTGATTTGATAACACCATGGGCAATAGGGCTGCGAACGAACTTCGCATATACCTGTCCATCGATCGTTGTGTCGTCCGTAAACTGTCCTCCACCGGATAGCAGGCGTTTATCTTCCGTGCGGACGACCGGTTGGCCGATATCGAATTGAAGTGGGATCGAGTCGGGTGCCATGGCGTTAGACGACCTCCGGTAGATGTTGCGCAGGGGGTGTGTTGCGGCTCCGGTGACAGGCGATTTTGCCATCGATTATCACCATGCCGATCCCGGGTATATCGCCGAGATTGATTGCTTCGAGTACGGTATTTCCTGCCGAATGCTGCGGAGCATCCAGAATAATCAGATCAGCAGTGCGGCCTTTGTCGATCAATCCGCAATCGAGATTGCGCACTCGCGCCGTGTTGCCTGTAGCAAAACAAAACACAGTCTCCGCCGCTACGTCGCCGATGGAAGATAACATGGCAATTACGCGAATGATGCCGAGCGGCTGCACACCGGAACCAGCTGGCCCGTCTGTTCCCAAAATTACACGCTCGGCTTGCCCGAGTTCGAAGGCTGTACGCATAGCGTAAAGTGCCGATTTCTCGTTACCATTGTGAACAATTTCTATGCCTGCTGCGCAGTCTTCGCAAAGGCAGCGAATCTGATCTAAAGGTAGAGAGGTGTGCCCACCGTTAATATGCCCGATTATGTCCGCTCCAGCTTCGAGCACAATGTCTTTATCGATGAGACCCGACCCCGGGATGGATGGTCCGCCGGTGTGGATTGTGCTTTGGATGCCGTATTTGCGCGCCCAGTCGACCATTACTTTAGCTTCGTCCCCGGCCTTGACGCCGCCAAGACCGATTTCACCGAGCAATTTTACGCCGGCCTCGGCCATATACTTGAAATCTTCTTCGACCATGTCCTTCTCTAGGATGGGTGCGCCAGCATGCACCTTAACTAGACCAGGGTAGGCGGAGAAAGATCGTTGAGCAGCAATGGCCAACGCGACCACGCCTTTGGGATCTCTCGGGCGACCCGGGAAATGTGCTTCACCTGCGGAAATCATAGTAGTGACTCCACCATGCATGGAGCTGTCGATCCAGTTGACTTGGCTTTGACGAGGTGTCCAGTCGCCTGCGACCGGATGTACATGGCTATCAATTAGTCCCGGAGCCAAGGCAGCGCCTTTTGCGTCCACCGTCACATTAGCATCACCTAAATCTAAATCGTTCTCTCTACCAAAGGAGTCAATCGTTCCATTCACGCAGACGATCGTGTCCGCTTCGAAGATGGGGTCTTCCAAAGCGCCCGATAGCATGATGCTAATATTCTTAATGACCAACTTTTCGGCCATGACGTTTTTCCTTCAATGCCGTTGGAGCTGATTAATTTGCACTCTTATGATTACCCGAGATCCCGGGGGAGGGAAATGGAAAGGTATAAGAATTTTCTACTGCATTATTTTATTTTTATCTGATGGGTTAACTCTTTAAGGGTGAAATGTGTGAGACGAATATTCAAATGGGCAGTTTTATTGATTTATCCAGAAAAGCCAGCCTAGTTAGCCTAAAATTCTCTGGTGGGTAAGTCCGGTGTAATGGTTACTCTGCCGCTTGGCTCGCCTTATTGATGTTGAGCATGTCGATGACCATGTCGGTAGTCTGCACGTCGCCAAAATTGAGATAAAGCGAGTTGAGCGAAACCTCATGCGCCTGCATCGTGTTAGCGGCGCAAGCATCTTCTACGATCAGTGTGCGGTAATTCATCATCATGGCGTCCCGGGCAGTAGATTCAACACAAACGTTAGTTGCGACACCACATAAAATTATGGTGTCGACACCTTCTTCGCCGAGAACATTTTCGATATTTGAAGCGCCCGGTATAAATGCAGAATAGCGGACCTTCTCCACCTTGCGGTCGTTATCCCGTACGTCCATTTCATGCCAGAACTGAAATCCATCTCCATTTTTGGCGAGTTCGTGTGTTCGGATATCAATCCGTTGCGGTGTCATGCGTTCGTAATGGTGTGACCAACTCTTAAAGGCTGCCGAGTTGGTAATGTTTCGCACCCAGATGACGGGACTCCCATAACGCCTTGTCGCATCTGCTAGACGGTTGACGTTTGGCACGATGGCTTGTGCATGCTTGCAATACGAGGTGGGTGAAAATTCATCGCCCTTCTTCATGTAAAAATTTTGCATGTCGATTACGACAAGTGCGGTAGAAGCTGGGTTCAATTCAGTAACACTGTGTGGTGTGCCGTCTCTGACACTTATATTTTCGATGTGCTCTGGAAGCAAACAAGAGGGTGTGTCGGTCATCGCTAATTTATTCCCTTCCTCTTCGTCATACCTGGGCCGTGCCCAGTTATGACGGCTCGTCTGAATTTAGATTATTCCGCCGCAGCAACGCCCAGATTGTGCTCCAATAGTGCTATCACTTCGTTCGTTGATTGCACGTCGCCGAACTGTAAATAAAACTGATTTAGGGATGCGTTATGGAGATCGTCGTTTGGTGCTGCATTGCCGTCGGAAACCATCAAAGTACGATAGTTGAGCATCATGGCGTCACGAGCGGTCGATTCACAGCAAGTGCAAGTGGCAACCCCTGTGATTAACACGGTATCGATCGCTTGCTTCTTGAGTACAGCATCAAGTTTGGACGGGGGCGGCATAAAGGCGGAGTACCTAATCTTAGGGACGACCAGATCTTCGTCTTTGACTTCCAATCCGGGCCATAGTTCAAAACCGCTGCCACCAGGACTCATACCTTCTACGCGTTTATCACTATTTTCGGGTGTCATGCGGTCATAATAGACCGACCATGAATCAATAGATTCGGGTCCGGAAACAGTCTGAATCCAGATCACTTTGCCGCCAGCTCTCCGTGTTGCCTCTGCAAGTCGGTTGACATTGGGTACGATTTCTCGCGCTTCAGGACACTCCGATGGCTGTCCTTGCCCCATGAAGTAGAGTTGCATGTCGACTACAACCAGCGCCGTCTTCGGTCCATCCAAAGACTCGACAGAATGAACTCTGCCGCCACGTCGTACAACACGTTCAATGTGTTCTGGTTTAATATGAACCTTATGCATTTTTGTCTCCTATCAGCTGAATTTGGCGGTTGGATGACGGATTTTTAGCACAAAATTTGGCCATGAGCCTATTATACACTGCCGCCGCCGCTGGCGCTGATGACTTCGCCTGTGACATATCGAGCCTGATCCGAAATTAGAAATCGTGCCACATCGGCTATTTGATCTGGCTCGCCGATTTGACCAAGCATGGTCTTGTTAGCGGCGTTCTGGCGTGCCTCGTTGGAGTATTCTGAGATCATGGGTGTTTCCGTTGCACCTGGGCTCACAGTATTTACACGAATGCCGTATGGTCCTAGCGAGCGGGCAAGCGAGCGGTTGAGGCCATATATCGCCGCTTTGGACGTGACATAGGCGGGACCACCACGGCCGGAGCTACCACCAATGCCACTGGCTAGGACGGAGCCAGATGACGTTAAAACAATTGCGCCACGACCTTTTTCCTTCATGTGTTCAGCTGCCGCCTTGGCCACGTGGAAAGATCCCACCACGTTAACTTCTAGGACGCGGTTAAACTCGCCGCTCGAGACTTGTTCCCAATTGCCGGTGGAGTGGATGGCTGCGAAATGGCACACCGCATCAAGGTCACCAAATTTATCGACCGTCTGCTTGACGGCGTCGCGACAGGCATCGAGATCGCTTACGTCGACATTGAGAGGGATCAACGTGTCGTCAGATCCTACATTTAATACGGATTCGTGGATCGATTTTACGTCGAGTGCCGTCACCTTGTCGCCGTCCTCCAATAAAAGGCGTGCACACGCTGCGCCGATACCGCCACCGCATCCGGTCACGAGTACAATCTGATTAGCCATGGCGAAGTCTCCTCATATAATTTTTGGTTATTCTCAGTAGTACTTAATTTAATAAATTAATCTAGTGATACGGCGAGCGCTAGGGTAGGGCTTTAGGCGGGCGTGTCTTCGTGCGATCATCAGCAGTTAAAGATACCGGAAAGTTGAAAGATGCCTCTTTACCTGACAGATAAAGATGTGGAGTCTCTCGTAAATATTGAAGACGCCATTGCAGCGCTGACAGATGCTTTTCTTCATTGGCATCGCGATGGGACAGAAAATTTGCCCCGTCAGCGGCTACCACTACCCACCAGGACGCTCAATCTGATGGCGGCTTCCGCGCCTACACTGGGTGTTTGCGGTCACAAGGCATATTTTGGGGGTTGTCATTACGTGTCGCTCTACTCTTTGCAAGAAAGCCGCTTGTTGGCGTTAATTCAGGCTGGGCGTCTGGGTGCGATACGGACCGGCGCAGCATCTGGTTTGGCGACGCGATGTCTCGCTCGTGATGATGCTAAAACTGTGGGGCTGATCGGCACGGGCCGGCAGGCCCGAACTCAATTGATGGCAGTTGCCTCTGTGAGGCCCATCGAAATGGTCCGAGTGTTTGGCCGAGATCCTGAACGTCGCACTACATTTGTTCGAGAAATGAATGAACTACTTTCATGCGATATCATCGGTATGGATAACGGCGAAAATTGTGTGCGGGATGCCGATATTGTCATTGCAGCAACAAATGCGTCTGATCCGGTGGTCTTTGGAAGTTGGTTGACATCAGGTTGTCATTTGAACGCGGTAGGCGCCAACTCTTACGCACGACGTGAGCTTGATAATGCGGCTGTGATGCATGCTTCGCTCATAGCAACGGATGATCTGGGTCAGGCACAGGTCGAAGCGCGTGAGCTGATTGATTTGACCAGTGACGGGAAACTGGCCTGGGCCGATGTGGCGGAACTTGGTGAGTTGGTTCAGGAGCAAAAACCCGGCAGGCAAAATTCCGAAGACATTACCTTGTTTAAATCTCTCGGGGTGGCACTAGAAGATGTTGCCTTTGGAAAGGCCGTTTATGATCGGGCGGTTGAAGCTGGTATCGGTCAATCTTTCGGATAGGTTTACGTCTTAAATAAATTGGGTCAGCAAGATTTCTCAAAATGATCGTCAGGGTAGCGGAACCGTCGTGGTGGCAACCGGCGGAGGGCTAATTGCTTTGCTTGGTACGGCAGCAACATTCGGCCCATTGTCGATGGACATGTACTTGCCGAGCTTGCCTACACTCGCCACTTATTTCAGTACGTCAGTAAGTAAGGCACAGCTCACTTTGAGCGGATTTACTATAGGTTTCGCTATTTGTCAGCTGATATATGGACCCCTTTCCGACCGGCTTGGCCGCAAATGGGTATTAGTATCCGGTGTTACTCTTTACGTGGTTACAAGTGCACTTTGCGCGCTTACAACGAACATTGACAATTTAATAGTACTCCGATTTTTCCAGGCTGTGGGCGGCGGTGCCGGAGTAGTATTGACCAGGGCAATCGTGCGCGATCTGTATTCTAAAGAGGAGGGTGCTAGGGCCCTATCGCTTTTACTTCTTGCTCCATCGTTAGCAGCACTGGTAGGCCCATTTATCGGTGGCTATTTACTCCTTTGGACTTCTTGGGCATCAATCTTTTGGTTATTGGCGGTGCTTGGCGTCTTCATCCTTGTTCTATGCATTTTTAAATTGCCTGAAACATTGCCAATGGAAAAACGCCAATCTTCGAGCATTACCAATTTGTTTCGAGAATGCGTTTCAATTCTGCGACATCGGCAATCGCTAGGATACATGATGTGCGGTGCGTTCTCATTCGCAGGCATGTTTGCACAACTTTCAGGAACTCCCTTCGTCTATATAGAGATATTTGGTGTCTCCCCTGAAAATTTTGGATTTCTTTTTGCCTGTAACGTAATTGGACTAATGATTGGCTCATATTTGAACAGCCGACTGGTGACCCGTTACGGCATTCGTCGAATGCTTGTGGCGGGCACGTCCATGGCGTTGCTCGGCGGCTTGCTTTTGGCTTTCCTAACGACGGCCGAGATTGGTGGACTTGCAGGAATTGTGATTGCCATCGTGATTTATATGTTTCCGCATAATGTTACCAACGCCAATGCGACGGCTGCGGCGCTGGAGAAATTTCCGCACATTGCGGGAACGGCTTCCGCCTTGATCGGAGCAACTCGGTTCGGCATGGGAGCTTTAATTGGTGCTCTAGTTGGGATTTTACATGATGGAACGCCCGTACCTATGGCGGTTGTCATTGCCGGGTGCGGACTTGCAAGTGCTGCGTCATTCTGGTTATTGGCGCGGGAGAAATAATTGCAACCGAAATCATTTGTACGCGCAACTTGTCAGGGAGAGCCAACCGATGACCGATAGTTCAGCCGCCGCTGCAGTGTCCAAAGCCGTTGGCGCGAATATAAGACAAAACATCCCTTATGAAGACCTGCGTGAGTGGATTACCGAGGCAGACAGGTTGGGTGAACTACGCCATGTTAATGGTGCAAATTGGCAGGAAG
The DNA here is from genome assembly GCA_964479475.1 of uncultured Rhodospirillaceae bacterium. Lineage (GTDB taxonomy): Bacteria > Pseudomonadota > Alphaproteobacteria > MPNO01 > UBA2964 > JAQBTY01. The sequence goes on from CAYZMI010000001.1 coordinate 36,801, forward strand.
AAATTGGAATGGCGACAGAGTTGGTCAGCCACGACGAAAATGGACCGGCTATATTGTTCGATGAAGTGCCAGGTGTAGCAAAGGGATTTAGAGTTCTAGCCAATTTGTTTGCTGGTAAGCGAAAAAACATGACCCTTGGATTTCCAGTCGAACTGGACAAGGTGGAATTAAGCGCCGCGTTTGCGGAAGCTTACGCTGAAGGGAATATGATCCCACCCATCTTTGTTGACGAGGGGCCAATATTTGAGAACATCATTACGGGTAAAGATATCGACGTCGAAATGTTTCCCACGCCACTATGGCATGAGCTCGACGGCGGGCGGTATATTGGGACCGGCACCTATAATGTGACGCAAGATCCAGTGGATGGTTGGTACAACCTCGGCAGCTACCGCATTATGCTGCATGATAAGACCCACGTGACTTTCAATACGGCCCCGGGTAAGCATGGCCGAATACACCACGAACACTATATAAAAAAGGGAGAAAAAATGCCGGTTATCATGGTGGTCGGCGGTGATCCCATGACATTTTTCTTTGGTGGCACTGAAGTGCCAGATGGCATTAGTGAATTTGATATAGTTGGTGGGTTAAGGGGTAAACCGTTGGAGCTTGTACGCGGCAAAATCACTGGTTTGCCGTTTCCGGCAAATGCCGAGATCGTTTTTGAAGGTATGGTCGATCCCGAAAAATTAGTGCCCGAGGGTCCCTTCGGTGATTGGACAGGTACTTATACCGAAAGCGGCCGGGTGCGCCCAATTTGCGAAATTGTTGCAATCTATCACCGTAATGATCCAATTTTGCTTGGATTTGCGCCGCAAAGCCTGCCCGACGAATATTCCCGCTATCGTGCTATTACTCGGTCGAACCTAGCGCACAAAAATATCGAGGCTGCCGGTGTTCCCGATGTCCAGGCGGTTTGGTGTCACGAATGCGGTGGATCTCGTTTGCTGATTACTGTCGCCATAACACAGCGATATCCGGGCCACTCAACGCAAGCTGGTCAAATTGCGAGCCAGTGTCATACGGGCGCATATGGTGGTAAATGGGTCATTGTCGTTGACGAAGATGTCGATGTAACGAACCTGGATGAAGTAATTTGGGCGGCAATGACTCGCGCTGACCCCGTGACCGACATCGATTTTATTCGAAATGCGTGGGCGTCGCCTGCTGATCCTCGTATCGTCCCGGAGGAACGAGCCAAAGGTAATATGACCAACTCCAGAATGATAATTGACGCATGCCGGCCATTCCATTGGCGCGATAAGTTTTCGCCAATTACCAAAGCGCGGCCTGAGATTGCTCAAAAAGCAAGAGAGAAATTTGGCTATCTTTTGAAATAAAATCGAATAGAATTTTATTATGACTTTAAAGGTAGAAGCTTGGTTGTAATGGATGAATAGAGTAGGGGGTAATTTAGGAATTGTTTTAGAAAATCCGTGTTGTGTCTTGACAGGGAAGGTACGATGATATCCCATCCGGCGGCGGGATTTTCAAATCTATTCCGTGAGACGGCGCGAGCCGTTAAAACAAATAATCGGGGGACCTTAGGATAAATTCCATTTCTTTAATCACCCTGAATTATTTCGGTATGACGGATGCACTTCCGTAACCGAGAGTTAGCTTGCAGGCCTTGGCATTACGCTTTGGAAGGCAACGATAAGAATGTAGGCTCGACATATATAAAGAGCATGGCGAGGATAGTTTGGTTATTTACGGGCAAAAATAATGCATATGACAAATATTCTGGGAGCTATCGGGAAAAATAAATTTTTTGGGATGATGACCGCAGCGGTGTTTATCACCGCAGCGATAGTGGTCCTGTTTAGTGACCAGGCGTTTGCCCAATCGTCTGCGGGTGGAACAGAAAGTGTTTCACTTCTGGCGGCTGCTGGAAAGGCGCTTACGATTTTGTTTACCTGGGAGCGACTTGGTTTCTTAGCTCTTGGCGTGATTATTGGATTAATCGTAGGTGTGATCCCTGGCCTGGGTGGGCTCGTAGGACTATCCCTACTTCTTCCGTTCACATTTGACATGAACGCTTATACGGCACTTGCGTTTTTGATGGGGCTTCAGTCGGTGACTGTGACGTCGGATACAATTCCTGCGGTTATGTTTGGTGTGCCTGGTACGGTCGGATCTGCGGCCACAATTCTCGACGGTTATCCCATGTCGCGAAAAGGTGAAGCAGGACGTGCATACGGTGCGGCATTTACGGCGTCGGTGCTAGGTGGTCTATGGGGTGCTTTGCTGCTTGGCGTTAGTATCCCAATACTTCGCCCAATTATTTTGCACATTGGTTCTCCGGAACTTTTGTCATTTTGTATATTTGGACTATCGCTTGCGTCGGTCTTGTCCGGTGGCTCCCTCTTAAAGGGGTTGGGCGGTGCCTGTATGGGATTGATAGTCGCTACCGCTGGTGATGACCCGCAGACCGGTACGCTTAGATGGACGTTCGATTCACTTTACCTATGGGATGGCTTGCCGGTTGTGCCACTTGCCCTCGGTCTGTTTGCTATTCCAGAACTAGCTGATCTGGCAATCCAGCAAAAATCGATCGCCTCAGCCGACGATCTTCATCAGGATACTCGTAGAGGTCAATTGATCGGTGTTCGCGATGTCTTCAAGAACTGGTTCCTGATGCTGCGATGTGCGAGCATCGGCGCCGGTCTCGGTGCAGTGCCTGGTATTGGCGCATCGGTTGTCGATTGGATCGCTTATGGTCATGCCGCCCGAACCGAAAAGGATGCGGCTGAAACATTCGGCAAGGGTGACGTTCGTGGCGTTATTGCATCCGAAAGTTCCAATAATGCAAAAGAAGGCGGTGCTTTGGTGCCAACCATCGCATTTGGTGTTCCGGGTTCTGCTTCGATGGCCCTCATCCTTGGTGCTTTCTTGATCCATGGTCTAGTTCCTGGACCCGATATGATCACCAAGAAACTCGACGTTACCTACACCATGGTATGGAGTGTGGCGGTAGCCAATCTTTTAGGCGCCGGCATCTGCTTTACCTTCGCTAATCAACTTGCCAAATTAGCACTGGTTAGGCCGGGCATATTGTGTCCGGTCGTTTTAGCCGTCGTTTTCGTCGGCGCGTTCCAAGGGTCGCGTCAGTGGGGCGATATTTACGCTTTACTGGGCTTCGGTCTCCTAGGCTTCATAATGAAACGTCTACGCTGGCCACGCCCGCCATTGGTCCTCGGTTTCGTTTTGGGCGGCCTCGTAGAACGCTACATGTTTATTTCAGTTGAGCGCTACGGTGCTCAATGGACCTATGACATCACTGAATTCCCAGTGGTTGTCATCATGTTCATAGTCACCGCTTACGGTATTGCAAGCCCCGCCATTCGTGATTGGCGAGAGCGTAGAAAGGCCGGTGAAACTCGTGGGGCATCCGCATTCGGGTTCAAAAAAAGTGGTTTGGATCTGGACTTGGCCTTTAGCGTATTTATCGTCCTACTGTTCATTATAGAACTTTATATTTCTCACCAATGGGAATTCGGAGCCAAGTTGATACCGCAGGTAGTAGGTTATACAGCGCTGGTAATTCTTGCATTCCACATATTTGCTAAATTGTTCTACCAACAAGGTGCAAGACAAGCAGTAGTGCGTGATGGGTCGGGACAAGAGAAGACCCAAGATATCGAAGAAACAGATGTTCATTTCGATATCGTGGTCGACTTCGGCGATTTGACTTTGGAAACTATTACCCGTCGAGCGGTCTATTATTTTTCATGGTGTTTTTTCTTTTTCGGTTTGGCCGCGGTAATAGGTTTGTTGCCGTCAATGTTCGTCTTCCTAGTCGGCTATATGCGGTATTGGGGAAAAGAAAGTTGGCGAATAACTTTGGGGCTTGCGGTGCCGTTATGGGTATTCTGTTATTTCCTATTCCATAAAATACTGATCATCCCGTGGCCGCAGACTGTCGTTGGGGACATGTTCCCGGTCCTACGCACCATGAATAATTTGAATTTGTTCTAAATTGCGTTAACAAGGCGCCGGTCTCGGAAGGGGCCGGCGCCTTTTTCATTGGTGTTAATCTATGAACCTGTGGCCCGCAATTCGCGGCATCGTAGCCGATCGAATTTTTTTAATCGTATCTGCAGTCGCCGCGGCCAGCGCAATAATTCTTTATGAAGTTAAAGGCGCGGAAGCAATCTTGGTAGCTCTTCGAGATGATCTCGATGTCTTTATACTATTCTTGGTTTTCGTTCCTGCAGTCCTGTTGCTTGCCTCAATTGTGGGTGTTCTGTTGCCGAAAAGTCTTGTTGAAAGGTGGCTTGGCGTAGGGTCTGGTTTTAAGGGAATTGCGCTAGCGACCTTTGCAGGAGCATTTACGCCGGGCGGACCATTCCTGGCTTTTCCCATGGTATTGGCACTTTATCGAGCTGGAGCGGATTGGGCACCTTTAATTACCTACATCACCTCTTGGTCCATCCTTTCAATGCCGCGTGTTCTTGCGTTTGAAATTCCTTTTGCGGGGGTAGAATTTTCATCCGTTCGATATTTGTCGTGCCTAATTCTCCCTCCCATCGTAGGGCTTTTAGCGCGTTATATTTCTCGAGTTTATGCACCGCCACCAGGCTTGCGTGATTAATGTTTTATCTGGCCGGTGCCATCTGGACCCTAGTGATAGTTTTACTGCTGCGGACCTGGACAACTCGTCCCGAAAAATTCCGCGAAGTTTTACAACATTTTGTTAAAAATAGCCGGCTTTTTGTCGGCGTGGTTCCCATGGCGCTTTTGGCAGCTGGGTTTTTGACACCCCTAGTCCCGGGGGAATTTGTAGCGCGTTGGCTGGGGGAAACGGCAGGTGTGATGGGAATATTCATAGCTACTTTGATAGGTTGGTGTTTGCCACTGCCACCGCCCATTTTCTACCCCATAATTGCGGTCCTATTAAATACGGGCGCCGGAATGCCTCAGCTTACCGCATTAGTGTGCGCCTGGAGCGTATTCGGTATACACAGAACGTTGCCTATGGAGCTTCCTTTGATGGGGCGGTATTTCGTGACGTTACGCTTGATGTCTAGTATGGCGTTTCCACCTGTTGCGGGTTTGATCGCAATTGGTCTTTCTGGTTGGCTTAGCCTATCCTAAAAAGCATCATTTTAATTGTGTAGGTTGCAGTTGGTTAGCGTGGACTTATGACGCAGGCGCCCAAAGGAAACAGGGGGTTTTGAGATGGGATTTGGTGACGGCAAACAAGAAATTCCTGGTGAATTAGATGAGATCGTTGATGTCGTGGTGGTGGGGTATGGGTTTGCTGGCGGTGTCTCGGCAATTGAAGCTCATGACGCTGGTGCCAAGGTATTGGTGGTTGAAAAAATGCCAGATCCAGGCGGCATATCAATTTGTTCGCATGGTGCAATCTGTTCGACGCGCGATCCGGATGGGGCATTTACTTATTTGAAGGCAACCAACGCTGGCCGTACGCCGGATGCTGTACTGCGGGCACTCGCCGACGGCATGAGGGATAACGAAAATTATGCCCGTAAATTGACCGAGCTGACCGGTGCAGAATTTATGATCAGAGAACGGGGTGGCAACTACCCGCTCCCTGGTGAAGATGCATTCTACTATACGCAGATCACTGCAGTTCCCAACGTTGATTCCGCCCAGGTTTATCCTCAAGTCAAAGGACGCCCCGGTGGCCCACTAGTCTTTTACGTCTTACAAAAAAATCTCGAAGACCGGGGCATAGAAGTACGCCTGAATTCACCGGCAAAGTCTTTGTTGACGAATGCTGATCGAGAAGTCGTTGGCTTGGTTATAGATACGCCTAACGGAGAACGCCGCATCGGTACCCGCAAAGGCGTGATCTTGGCTTGTGGGGGGTTTGAAGCCAATGTGGAAATGCAGCGGCAGCACTGGCAAATTATGCCGGTTACCACAGCAGCCAATGGCGGTAATACTGGTGACGGAATTCGAATGTCACAGATGCTTGGCGCCAAACTTTGGCATATGTGGCATTTTCATGGTTCATATGGATTTCTTCACCCGGACAAAGAGAAATTTCCCTACGGCATTCGTGTTAAACGCTTCCCGGATTGGATTCCCGGCAAAGAAGTTCGCGCCGTAGTACAAGCACCATGGATCATCGTCGACCAAAACAGCAAACGTTATATGAACGAGTTTCCTCCCTACGTTCAGGATACTGGCTGGCGTGACATGGAATATTACGACCCAGCAACTCAAAGTTTTCCGCGCATACCTTCTCTGCTGATATACGATGAGTTGGGCCGCCGCCGGTTTCCCATGGGAAATCCGGCATATAACGAGCGCGATATGGAATATGACTGGAGCTCTGACAACAGTAAGGAAATAGAAGAAGGTGTCATAAAGACGGCTGATAAATTAGGTGATTTGGCGGAGATGTTTGGGTTGGATGGCGACGTTGTGGAAGCTTCCGTCGCACGCTGGAACGAGATGTGTACAAACAAAAATGACACCGATTTTGGTCGTCCTGCTGGGACCATGATGAAGATACAGCGCCCACCATTTTATGCTGGCGAGATTTGGCCGGTCTTGTCCAACACACAGGGCGGACCGGTCCACGATGCGAAGCAGCGCATTATTGATGTCAACGATTTACCCATTCCGAGGCTTTATGCCGCGGGGGAAATGGGAAGCTCGTTCGGCCATTTGTATTTAGCTGGTGGCAACATTGCAGAATGTTTTGTAACCGGCCGTATCGCAGGCAAAGAAGCTGCCGAACTACCCGCACTTTGATGACGTTGCCAATTTTAGGACCCCAGCATATAACACAGCAGGCCATGAGGTGATGCGTTGATCTAAATAAGGTTTGCAGGGAGGCGGAGTGTGGCAACAAAGACTAAGCGCAAATCCTTAGGAAAACGAAATGGCGATGGCAGTTTTGGTGGTAAGGGCTATCCCGATTTTCAAGATCATCTGCAAGCGCTGAAAGACCGAGACCTGCTAGTCACAATTGATCAACCGATTAATAAGGATACTGAGATGCATCCTTTAGTGCGCTGGCAATTTCGTGGCGGAATTCCAGAACCAGAGCGTAAAGCCTTTCAGTTCAACCACATTACCTGCTCCAAAGAAAAAAATTACAACCTTCCGGTCGCGGTCGGTGCTTTGTCCGCCAACCGAGAAATCTACAGCATTGGGATCGGTGCCCCAGTGGATGAAATTGGTAAAGTATGGAGCGAAGCAATTGCCAACCCAATTGCGCCTCGGGGAGTATCTGATGCGGTTTGCCAAGAAGTCGTCATTCAGGGGTCTGAACTGGAAGGCGAGGGAAATGGTCTCGATGCGCTCCCTATCCCAATCTCGACTCCAGGTTTCGACAGCGCTCCTTATTTTACGGCGACCGGTTGTATCAGCAAGGATCTTGAGACCGGGACCCAAAATATGGGGACTTATCGTGCCGGACTTAAATCTTCAACCAGACTAGCTGTTAGAATGTCAGCACGTGCCGGCGGAGCGGAGGGGCATTTGCATTGGCGACAGTATCGAGATAAAGGCGAAAAAATGCCGATGGCGATCATCCTAGGATGTCCACCAGCCGTCGCCTATTGCGCGCCCCAAAAACTGCGTCTCGGTGTAGATGAGGTCTCAGTGGCCGGTGGGATTGTCGGTGCTCCGATCAACCAGGTAAGGGGCAAGACGGTGGACTTAATGATCCCTGCAGAAGCAGAAATTGTCGTTGAAGGCTATATCGATCCTGAATATCTCGAGCCTGAAGCTCCATTCGGTGAAAGCCATGGGCACATCGCGCTAGAGGATTACAACAACGTCATGGAAGTCACTGCAATAACTCACCGGAAGAACGCAGTGATAGCCTCCATTATATCTCAGGTTACCCCGTCCGAATCGAGCGTCATCAAGCGGGTAGCCTATGAACCCATTTGGTATGATCACTTAACCAGTGGACTTGGTATCAAGGGTATCAAGCGGGTCTCCATGCACGAGCCGCTCACTAATATCCGCCGCGTGGTTTTCATTGTATTCGAAAGGGGTGTGCCGACAACTGAGATCTGGCGGGCTTTGTATGGTGCGTCGACACTTAATGCTTCGGTGGGCAAATACGTCATCGCAGTTAATGAAGATATTGATCCCGACAATGGAGATGCAGTGTTTTGGGCGCTCGCTTATAGGTCTAACCCTGCGTTAGACGTGGCAATCTTGCCCCATCGCGATAAGGGTCATGGGCCAAAAAGCGACCTGCGGGCTGGGCGAGAAGAAGCGACGATGCTAATCGATGCGACCCTCAAATCTGACATGCCCCCTATCGCCTTGCCGACGAAACCTTTTATGGAGGATGCAAAAGATCTTTGGGATAGGCTTGGCTTACCACCCCTCAAGCCGGAATCGCCGTGGCATGGATATTCGTTAGGTGATTGGAGCGACGAATGGGAAGAAATGGCAAGGCGTGCTGCTGCCGGTAATTACATGGAAAATGGCCGGCGGAGTGCGCAATTACGTCGTAAGGATGTGGCGCCCAATACCTCTATTAGGGATGTGCCGAGGTCTCAGGAGGAGACGTGAGTCGCAGTCGCGAAGATTGGGTGCAAGCCGCTTGGACAACTTTGGGTCAGGCTGGCATCGATGGCGTGCGGGTTGAAGCGCTCGCACGCAAGCTCGGCGTGACCAAAGGTAGCTTCTATTGGCACTTCAAAAATCGTCAGGATTTAATCGATGCGTTGTTCGACCGCTGGTTCGGGTTACGCGAAGAGATGAGGGACGAATTTCTGCGCGATAATCCCGATCCTCGATCCCGTTTGTGGAAAGTAATTGAACGTGGCATCACGCGTGGAACACAAGGTCAAGCGGCGGCCTTGCGCTTTTGGGCACAGCGCCAACCAGCAGCGGCCAAACGAATAATTGAGGCGGATGCCCGCCGGCGCGCATTTTTTATCGAACAGTTTCGAGCTATGGGTTTTGACGATCATACAGCAGAAACGCGAGCCGACGTGTATATGGCAGTGATCAGTGCTGAATTTCTCCATGCGGGCGGTCGAGACGATACAGACCGGCTTCAATTCGCCCGCGAAAAACACGAGATGCTGGTCAGCTGAATTCCACTAACCGAACTATATTTTGAATTTTCCAACCATACGGGGGCGTATTGACTCACTTGTGGGCGAATCTTATGGTGCCGATCGGTGTAATTTGACCGGAAGGTGGTCGTCAATTAAACGCATATTTAATAATTAGATTCCAAACTAAAATGTTAGAAAAGGTATTTAAATTATTGTTTTATATGAATAAAGGGGGGCATCAATGGCGACAAAAATAAAAGAGCAAACAGTTGATGATAGGGGTTATGTTGATCTTCATGAGCATATCGAGGAGTTGCGCCGTGCTGGGTTGTTGTTTGAGGTCCAACGAGAAATAAATAAAGACACCGAAATGCACCCGCTGGTGCGCTGGCAATTTCGTGGGGGCATTGAAGAAGAAGATCGAAAAGCTTGGCTATTCTCCAATGTGACGGATGCAAAGGGCCGAAAATACGATATTCCGGTTTTGGTCTGTGGGCTGGCTGCGAACCAAGCTGTCTACAAGCTCGGCATGCGCTGTGATTTGGACGAAATTAAAGAGACCTGGATTCGCGCGCTTAACAATCCTATCGATCCCCACGAAGTACCATTCGCAGAGGCTCCGTGTCACGATTTGGTATTTGAAGGTGAAGACCTGCTCAACGGCCATGGTGTCGATCAAATCCCTGTTCCAATTTCCTCACCGGGTTGGGACAACGCCCCATATTTTGCAGCTTCACACTTCATCACTAAGGATCCTGAGACGGGCATTCAAAACATGGGCAATTACCGTGCTATGGTCAAAGCGCCCAACCGAGTAGGTTTCAACCCTTCTATCGAACTCCGCACTGGCGGTTACATGCATTGGGAAGAATGGAAAAAACGCGGTGAGCCAATGCCTTGTGCAATCGTGGTTGGCGCACCCCCGGTCGTATCCTTCACTGCAGTACAAAAAGTACCGGAAAAATTCGATGAGTTTCAGGTGTCAGGTGGGCTCTGCGGTAAGCCCTTAAATGTGGTGAAGGCGAAGACAGTTGATTTGTTGGTGCCAGCGGAAGCCGAGATCGTGATCGAGGGTTATATCTCAACAGAACTTTTGGAACCTGAAGCCCCGTTTGGTGAATCACACGGCCATGTAAACCTCCAGGAATATAATGGTTTTATGGACGTCACTGCAGTAACCAGGCGCCAGGATGCGATCATGGTCTCTTGGGTCAGCCAGGTTACACCATCGGAATCTTCGGCGATCAAAAGGCCGGCCTATGAGGCGGCACAAATTGAACATTTGCGAGATCACCTTGGTATCAAGGGCATCAGACATGTTTGCACGCATGAGCCCTTGACCAGTTTACACAAGCTTATTATTGCGGTGGTCGATCGTGACATGCCGCGCACAGAGATATGGCGGACCCTCTACGGGATCGCGTCTTTGCGCCGCGCGGAGGGTAAGTGGGTCATAGCGGTCAATGAAGATATAGATCCAGATGATACAAATGCCGTCTTTTGGGCTATGTCGTATCGCTGTAAGCCGCATAGAGATGTGGAAATTCTAAAGAACAAGGATGAAGGTCATGGTCCCCGCTCAATGCAAGATTCTAATGATTCCGCTGTTCTAATTGATGCGACGCTTAAGGAAACCTATCCGCCGGTATCGCTGCCCAAGCGGCAATTCATGGAGAAGGCGGCGGAAATTTGGTATGAGCTTGGTTTGCCTAAGCTCAAGCCGCAGCGACCGTGGTACGGCTACGATATGGGCGAATGGAATGAAGATCTTGAGACTATGGCCCAGCGCGCGGTACAGGGTGAATATTGGCAGACCGGGGATATCATAGCGCAAAAACGCCGTGCCGATTTGAAAATGAACACGGAGGTGCGTACTCTTGGCGAAGGTACGCCGGGTGCAGGTGACCGGTCGCAACAAAAGGGAGTTTTGACATGGGACGGCTTGAAGGACGCGTCGCACTCATTACAGGTGCAGCCCAAGGAATAGGGGCAGCATTCGCCAAAGGGTTAGCAGAGGAGGGGGCCAAAGTTGCAATATCCGATCTCGATTCCGGTCAGACCGTGGTAGATATCATTAAACAAGCCGGTGGCGATGCTATTGATGTGCCTTGTGACGTCTCCGATGAAGCCGCAACTAAGGCTGCTGTTTCGCAAACCGTAGCAGCTTTCGGACGGCTAGATATTTTAGTTAACAATGCCGCCATATTTACACAGGTTGAGCGTAAGAATTTTGACGAAATACCCGTTGATGAATGGGACCGGGTTAGTGCAGTTAATATCAAGGGCGTTTGGCTCATGGCCAAGGCTGCAGTGCCTGAAATGCGTAAAAATAATTACGGTAAAATAATCAGTATATCTTCGGGGCGTGCCTTCAAGGGTTCAACACATTTCTTACATTATGATGCGTCGAAGGCGGCCGTAGTTGGCATCACTCGCTCGCTGGCCCGTGAGCTTGGTGGAGATAATATCTGTGTCAATGCGATCGCTCCAGGCGCCACGGCGAGTGAGAACGTGCTTAAGCGCCAAACGGATCTCGGGTCATCGATGGATGGTACCATTGCGACGCGTGCCCTGAAGCGTGTGGAGACACCAGATGATTTAGTGGGCGCTTGCTTGTTTTTAGCCTCCTCTGATAGTGATTTTATCACAGGGCAATCACTGGTCGTCGACGGCGGTTCTGCAATGCATTGATCTTCGTGGCGTTAATTTCCTCTAAATAGAAAATTTGTAACGATTAGAAAGAATAAATGTCATGCAAATCAATCCGCTTTCTGACGCGCTTGGCGCTGAAGTGGTCGGTATTGATGTCGCTCATCTTGATGACGACGCCTTTGACGCTATCCACAAGGCGTTTCTTGAATATTGTGTGCTGATATTTCGTGATCAAAAACTCAAGCCCGAAGATCAAATAGCTTTCAGCGAACGATGGGGTGGATTGGAGATTCACCTTGCGACAGATCATTTACTGCCTGAAAACAATAAGATCATCTTGATCTCCAACAAAAGGGTCGATGGCAAATATATTGGTGCTGTCTCAGCGGGCGACTATTGGCACTCCGACCTATCCTGCCAGGCTCGGCCTAACAAGGCGTCGTTCCTCTATGCCCTCGAGCTGCCCGCGCAGGGTGGTGATACGGGATTTTGTAACCAATATAGGGCATTGGAGACTTTGCCTGCTGATTTACATCAAAAAATTGAAGGCCGGCGGGGTATTCACACATTTAACCGTATGCGCAACCCTCGCGTGAAACTCCCGGTAATGTTTGGTGACGCTAAGGTAGCTAAAAAGCGCTATGCCGACCGCGCACCAGACGATGGCATACATCCTATAATTCGTACTCATGACGAGACGGGCCGTAAAGTACTCTATGTTTCAGAACGATTTACTATCGGCATCCAAGGTATGGACGACAGTGAGGCGCAGCCAATATTGAACGAATTGTTTGAACATCAGCTTAAGCCGAATTTAATTTATCGGCATAAATGGCGGTTGCACGATCTAATCATGTGGGACAACCGGTGCACAACGCACCATGCATATGGTGAAATTCCACCCGGTCAAATCCGTCATATGCACCGGACGACACTAGTGGGTGATGTTCCGTATTGAAAAATTATATAAATATAACTCGTTTATCAGATGCTTTAGGTGCGGAAATAAATGGGGTGGATATTACAAGCATTGAAGGTTCAGACTTTGATGCCATATCCGCCGCGTTTTGGGAGCATCAAGTACTTGTATTCCGCGACCAATCACTCCAGCCACAGGCGCAAATTGACTTCAGCAAACGGTTCGGTCAAATCGAGACCCGTCCGGATCGGCCATTTACACTTGACGGTCTACCGGAGGTGTCTGTGCTCTCCAACCGGAAATTAGATGGAGAGCCTGTCGGAATTATCAGCGCCGGCGACTTCTGGCATTCAGATCTTTCATTTGCTGACGCACCCGCTCGTGCAACTTTTTTGCATGCACTCGAAGTGGCTGAAGAGGGTGGTGATACTGAATGGGCTAACATGTATTTAGCCTATGAAACCTTATCCGATCAGTTGAAACACAGAATTGAACGGTTACGTGGTATTCATGTTTTTGACCGGCGCAAAAATCGGAGGGCGCGGGTCGACATGCAGTTTGAGGGAAATGCAGAGAAAATCTATGGCCTCGCCATACCGGATGCCGTTCACCCCTTAGTGCGAATGCACCCGAATACTGGGCGTAGGTCGCTTTACGTGTCACCGCGGTTTGTGGTGGGGGTCGAGGGAATGAATGAAAGT
>CAYZMI010000001.1:50183-60439 GCA_964479475.1 uncultured Rhodospirillaceae bacterium
GTCGCTTTACGTGTCACCGCGGTTTGTGGTGGGGGTCGAGGGAATGAATGAAAGTGAGGCGCAACCGCTTTTGGAGCAGCTTTTCGAACACCAAGTCCGACCCGAGTTTCGCTACCGACACAAATGGCGCAAAGGTGATTTTTTAATGTGGGACAATGCGAGCCTTATTCATGTAGGGCTCGGTGGCATAAAACCACCGGGCATCCGCCATATGCACCGGACTATGGTCTTGGGTGAACAACCAGTCTGATGGGTAGGGAAAAACTTTCGTTTGATTAAGAGAGAATTTTGAAAATCGTTTATTACGGCGTTACATCGTTCATTTTTTTAAATAATTACCACCACATGATTGGTGATTTCGTCCTACTCTGAATACAATTAGTTAAATGCAATTCGGTCGTGGGTTGGGTGGTTATTCCTCATATCTGCCGAATTGACGGGTATTTATCCAGGTCTTAGAGTCACTGCTGGAATCGGATTTGATGTTTCAACGTGGAGATGGACTATGCAGGTAACCCGCCTGTCAGACGCACTAGGCGCAGAAATTTCTGGTGTCAACCTCGCAAAAGTAGACGATGTGACTTTCCCTGCGATCCGAGATGCATTTCATGAGCATCAAGTCATTGTATTTCGCGATCAAGAGTTAACCGTTGAGGAACATATTGATTTTAGTCGACGGTTTGGCGATCTAGAATTTCATATTTCCACCGACAATCTTCTACCGGGGCATCCAGAAATTTTGCTGGTTTCCAATAAGAAAGAAAACGGGGAGTACATTGGCGTGGAAAATGCCGGTGACGTTTGGCACTCAGATCTTTCATATATGGCAAAACCGAGCCTCGGTTCGCTACTATATGCGCTGGAGGTCTCCGAAATTGGTGGCGATACGGAATGGTCCAATATGTACACGGCCTACGAAACTCTGCCGGAGGAAACGAAAGCCCGCATCGACGGTTTAAAGGCTCGCCATTCTTTCAATCGGATGCGTAACCCAAGGGTGACCATACCGGAACAGCGTAAGAAAGACGCCAAAGAGAGATACAACAAGATTAGCCCGCCCGATGCCATTCACCCCATAGTACGTACGCATCCAGATACCGGTCGAAAGGCACTTTATGTTTCGCAGCGTTTTACTATTGGTATTGAAGATATGCCCGACGGTGAGGCACAAGAATTACTAGACGAACTCTTTGAGCATGTGACGCGGCGCGAATTAATCTATCATCATGAATGGCGGATGGGTGATCTACTGTTCTGGGATAATCGCTGTACACTTCATTTGGCGTGCCGGGGAATTCCCGATGGTCAAATTCGCCACATGCACCGGACGACCGTTTCCGGCGACGTTCCTTACTGATGCAGTAATTTTAATGAAGATTACACCACTATCCGAGGCGCTTGGTGCGGAAATTACGGATATCGATGTCGCGTTAATTGACGATCAAGCATTCAAGGAGATCCACAAGGCGTTTCTCGGACACCATATTTTAGTGTTCCGTGACCAGAGTCTTACACCCACTGAGCAGGTCGCATTTAGCCGTCGGTTTGGAGAACTGGACGTTCATATTCAGAAAGAAAGCGCACATCCTCACCTTGAGGAAATTCAAATTCTTTCGAACAAGAAAGTTGATGGAAAGTTTATAGGTTCGCCATCCGCTGGCGACAATTGGCATACTGATTTGCAATATACTGATTTGCCCACTCTCTGTACATTTCTCTATGGATTGGAGATACCCAAGGACGGTGGTGATACGGAATGGGCGAACATGTATCTCGCTTATGAGACTTTACCAGAGATAACCAAAGACCGTTTGGTAGGTCTTCACGCGCGTCATACATTCAACAGATTTCGTAATCCACGTGTCGAAGTGCCCGAGGTTTACAAAGGGCAGGGGCAAAAACGCTATGTAGATGTTTGCCCCCCGGATTCCATCCACCCTGTGGTGCGAACCCATCCGGAAACAGGCCGAAAAGCACTCTACGTTTCCGAACGATTTACCGTTGGTATTGAAGAATTAAATGAACTGGACGAACAAGCCTTATTGGATGAGCTTATCGCCCATCAGAAACAAAATCGCTTTATTTATCATCATAAATGGAGACAGTTAGATCTCACTATGTGGGACAATCGCTGCCTGATACATCAAGCCTGCGGCGGCGTACCACCGGAGCAAATACGGCACATGCACCGTACTATCGTGCGTGGCGATAAACCAACTTGAAGCATAAGGATACCAAAGGCATGAATGCTACTACTGAGAGGCCAAAATCGAGCAAACCGCGCATTCGGCACACTATGGTCCGGGTCAAAGACCTCGATCGATCGGTCAAGTTCTATACCGAGGTGCTTGGAATGGAAGTGTTTCGCCGTAACGAAAACGAAGGTGGCAAATATTCAGTGGTATTTTTGGGCTATGGTGATGAAAACCAAGACCCCGCAATAGAGCTCACCTATAACTGGGGACAGGACGATGGCTACGAATTAGGGGCGGGCTATGGTCACATTGCTATCGGATTTCCAGATATTTATGCTATTTGCAAAAAGGTCGAGGAGTTCGGCATGGAAGTACCACGCCCCCCTGGACCCCTCAAGCACACTGGTCCCAACGGTCCCGTGATCGCTTTTATTCGAGATCCTGACGGCTATTCCATTGAGCTTGGCGAACGGGCCTAATTAAAATTTAAATAAGCGGGGGCGAAAATTATGGGCAGGCTCGACGGAAAAGTTGCAATAGTCACGGGAGGCTCGCAAGGCATTGGCGCGGCTTATTGTAAGAGGTTGGCGGAAGAAGGTGCCAAGGTGGTGGTGGCAGATGTGGTCAATGGTGACTACATCGCCAATATCATTAAACAAGCTGGCGGTGACGCAATATTTGTCGAGACGGACGTGGCCGATGAAAATGCTAACAACCTTATGGTGGCTAAGGCTGTCGAAGCGTTCGGTCGTGTCGATATTCTGGTCGCTAATGCTGGCCTTTACACACATTTGGATCGCAAACCTTCAACCGAGGAAACCGTTGAGGAATGGGATCAGGTATATAATGTCAACATAAAGGGTGTATGGCTTGGCGCCAAAGCCTGTATCCCAGAAATGAAGAAAAATGGTTACGGAAAAATAGTAAATATTGCGTCGACCGCCGCCTTCCAGGGAACACCCGGTATTACTCGCTATGCAACGTCGAAAGCTGCGGTAGTTGGGATCACGCGATCAATGGCACGTGAATTTGGGGAAGACGGAATTCGTATTAATGCGATTGCGCCAGGACCAATTGAGACTGAGACAGGTAAAGCTGCAGAAACTGAAGAAGCACGTCAGCGCCGTGCTGCTAGCGGCAAAAAACGCGCATTGGGCCGCAACGGATTTCCCCAAGATTTAGTGGGTCTCTGCGCGTTCTTGTCGTCGCCCGAGAGTGATTTTATGACGGGTCAAACAGTTGTTGCCGATGGCGGCGGCACTATGTGGTAGGGATGAATTAAGTAATGGCAAGGCTCGACGGGAAAGTTGCAATCATCACCGGGGGTGCTCGAAGTATTGGTGCCGCCTTTGCAAAAGGATTGGCCGAGGAAGGTGCTAAGGTGGTTGTTGCCGATCTCAATTCGGCGGAGGAAACCGTTGGTATCATAAATCAGGTAGGCGGCGAGGCTATAGCGGTAAAGGCGGATGTCTCTCAAGAAGCTGATTGCATGAACATGGTGGCTCAGGCGGTAAAAGCCTACGGCCAACTAGATATTTTGGTGGCTAATGCCGGATTGTGGGTGCATTTGGAACGCCAGTCGGCCCTAGATATCGACATCGATACCTGGGAAAGGGTAATGGCGGTGAACGTTCGGGGTGTTTGGCTATCGGCCAGGTCAGCCATACCCGCGATGAGGAAAAACCAGTACGGTAAAATTATAACCGTTGCTTCCACTCGGGCCATGAAGGGCGGATCCGGCATGTTGCATTACGATGCTAGCAAGGGGGCAGTAATTGCTATGACAAGGTCTTTGGCCCGAGAGTGGGGTGAAGATGGTATTCGAGCCAACGTAATCGCACCTGGTGCGACTGATACAGAAATTAGCCAGGCGTTAGCCGATGAAGAACAGCAATCACGGCGAGTTGCTAGTGCGCAGGCTAGAGCCATCAAACGCCCTGAAGAACCAGATGATCTTGTTGGCGCGTGCCAATTTTTAGCGTCGCCGGAAAGTGATTTTATGTCAGGTCAGACGATGGTTGTCGACGGTGGCGCAATAGTGTGGTGAAAGAAGAATATCTGACCAAATAAAAAATTTATTATTATACCGCTCTTAAATATTTAGTTACAGATATCGGATATTCGGGAACTACAGAAAATATGGCCGCCAGCCCGTCTTCCCGGAGCTCCCTGATTCATGTCGGTTACTAAAGGAATATGGGCTTAATGCAACTAAGATAGGCGTTATGCCGCCAACACCGTTCCGTTTACTTTGCAACGACGTAAACGGCGGTCGTCGCCGAGATCAAAGTGGGTGCGGGCATGTGTGCAGGCGAGATTATCCCAGATGACAAAGTCCCCGACGGTCCAAATATGTTCGTATACAAAGCAGCGTTGTTCGGCGTGATCAAAGACAGTAGTCAGGATATCTGAGGCCTCTGCGTCTTCCATATTTTCCAGACTACAAGTCATCAGCCGGTTGACGAATAGCGCTTTACGATTGGTGATCGGATGTTTTACGACGGCCGGCTGCCATGCGTGTTCGATTTGATCTAGACGCGTTAAATCTGGGCGCTCGATGGTTGCGTAATCGTAAACATTTAGCGCCTTCCGGCCATCAAGCTTAATTTGCAAATCGGCGGGAAGCGTTTCCCACGCTTTGTACATATTGGCCCACATTGTGTTGCCGCCATAACGAGGGATCTTGATACCATAAAGCATAGTGAACCGGTCTGGTTCGGGTTTATAGCAGGTGTCGTGGTGGAACCACATTTCCCCGTCAGGAATAATACCATCCACCTCACCGTTTTTAAGCCGGATGTTGCTTACATAGGCAATCCCTGGTTCTTCTTTTGAAGAAGGAGGAACCTGATAAGGTATCTTGCGCCGCGCGGTGGGGCCTAAATACTCTGCAAAGCGTAGCTGCTGTTTTGCAGTAAATTTCTGATCCGGGAAAACCACTACGAGGTGTTTGTGAATAATTTCACGTAGTTCTTCTACCATGTCTCGAGATAATTCCTGGCTGAGATCCACACCCGTCACGCGGGCACCTAGTGGATCGCCAGTTGGGATTAAGGTGATGCTCATAATCAGTCCATAAAAACCTAATATTTGTATACGTGTATTAGATCTATGTATCCAGATTAACTTGGATTGTCAGACTAAGCCGATGTATGACGATACAAGAGGGATGGGTTGAAACCAATATTCTGTGTCGTCAATATATAGCGGATAGTACAAAGGCTTTGGAGAGAAATATGGGTAGGCTAGATGGACGTGTGGCCATCGTGACCGGCGCTGCACAAGGGCTGGGTGCAACATACGCGAGGGCGTTGGCGGGAGAGGGGGCCAAGGTTGTTATTGCAGATCGTGATCCAGGGTATGCAGTAGTTGAAAAAATTAAGGCGGCTGGTGGCGACGCCATCGATGTTCCTACCGATGTTTCGGAGGAATTGGCGACGCAGAGTTTGGTTGCAAAGACTGTTGATACATATGGAAAACTTGACATCTTGATCAACAATGCAGCGATTTTTACCGCGGTTGAACGCAAGCCTTTTGACGAAATCCCGGTAGACGAATGGGACCGGATGCATGCGGTGAATGTCCGTGGTACGTGGCTCTGTTGCAAGGCTGCGGTGCACGAAATGCGCAAACAGTCATATGGCAAGATAGTTAACATTTCCACCAGTCGCATATTTCAAGGCGTGCCATTTTTCCTACATTATGATGCGACTAAGGGTGCGGTGCTGGCTATTACCCGTTCTCTGAGTAAAGAAGTGGGTGACGATGGAATACGGGTTAATTGCATCGCGCCTGGTTCGACCATGAGCGAAAACGTACGCAAAAGAACTAACTGGATGGGCAGTGGCTCCGCCGTTCAGCTTGTCAATCGAATGATTAAGCGGGAAGAATTACCAGAAGATTTGATGGGTGCGGTGATCTTTCTGTCGTCGGCGGAAAGCGATTTCGTCACCGGGCAAACTTTATTGATCGACGGTGGAGTTAGCACGCATTAGGTGCTTTCTTCAGGTACCTAATTATATTAGTTCCCGCTTCGGGGTTCCCTAACCAAATTGGGCTTCAATTAGTCGGCGACCTTTGCAACAATATTGGCGGTGACATGAGGGCAATACAAAATAAGGCCCCCTTGGCCTGTTCAGTCCGCTGCGCTATAGCTTCGGCACAGTAAAATAAAAAGGAATTTGCCAGTGGCGACTATAGCAAAACCATCGGCGGGGCGGTCTCCACCCCGTAGTTATCCTGATCTGCATGACCACATTAAAGCCCTCGACGATTCTGGGCTTCTTGTAACGGTTGAACGAGAAATTAACAAAGACACTGAGATTCACCCGCTAGTCCGCTGGCAGTTCCGGGGTGGAATCGAAGAAAAAGATCGTAAAGCTTTTCTGTTCACTAACGTCATAGATTCCAAGGGTAATAAGTTCGATATGCCGGTTGCAGTCGGCGTCCTTGCCGCAAACCGTCAGGTGTACGCGCTAGGCATGGGTTGTCCGGTGGAAGAAGTGGAAAGTCGATGGACAGAAGCGATTGCCAATCCTATTGCGCCCAAAGAAATTTCAAGCGACGAGGCACCCTGTCACGAAGTTATAATTGAGGGCGCCGATCTTGATAAACCGGGGTATGCACTCGACGCCATTCCGGTGCCAGTTTCAACACCCGGCTGGGATGCGCAGCCAGTTGCAACCCTCACGCAATTTGTCACGAAAGATCCCGACACAGGTCTTTTGAACATGGGTAATTATCGTGCGCAGGTTAAAGGTCCCAGGCGCATGGGGATGAACCCTTCGTTGGAATTACGGCCAGGTATTTATGTCCATTGGGAAAAAATGAAGGAGCGTGGAGAAAAACTGCCAGCTGCAGTTGTGCTTGGCGCACCGTCATGCGTAACCTTTACCGCTGCGCAGAAGTTACCCGAGACACTTGAGGAAATCACTGTCGCTGGCGGCCTCGTAGGTGCCCCCATTAATGTGGTGAAGGCTCGCACGGTCGACCTTCTGGTCCCAGCGGAAGCGGAGATAGTGGTTGAAGGATTTATCGACACTGAAATGTTGGAACCCGAAGCCCCGTTTGGGGAGTCGCATGGACATGTAAATTTGCAGGAATTCAACGCCTTTATGGATGTGACTTGTATCACACGACGTAGCAATCCAATTATGACATCCATCATAAGTCAAGTGACGCCGTCAGAATCCTCGTGCATTAAACAAGTTGCTTACGAGACTATATTTATGAACCACATGCGCGATGCACTCGGCATTAAGGGGGTAAAGAAGGTTGCATTGCACGAGCCGTTGACCAATATCCGAAAAGTTATTGCAGTGGTATGTGATAGAGATATGCCGAAAACCGAAGTTTGGCGCGCTCTATATGGTGCAGCAACATTGTTACGTGCCGGCGGTAAGTTCGTCATCGCGATCAACGATGATATTGATTCAAGCAATGCCGACGCATTGCTTTGGGCTATGGCCTATCGGTGCAATCCAATTTTAGATATGCAAGTGCTACCACATCGCGATCAGGGACATGGCCCAAGATCCAAGCGGAACAATGGTGAAGACGGCTCGGTTCTATTTGACGCCACACTAAAAGAAAACTTTCCTCCAATTTCATTGCCCAAGAAAGAATTTATGGAAAACGCTGCTAAGATCTGGGGCGAACTAGGGCTCCCGGAACTCAAGCCCGAGCAGCCTTGGTATGGCTATTCCCTTGGGGAGTGGGAGGAAGAATTTGATGAGGCGGCTGAAATGGCTACCAATAGTGATTATTGGGCCTACGGCGAACGCATCGCACAACGTCGCCGTTCGGACGTACCTATGAACACAGAAGTCCGCGACGTGGATGAGACAAAGTAATTATCTGAATGGTTGTGTTTGTTGCGGCTGTTCCATTATGACAATGCGGAGGCTTGGACTCACAAGCTTGTGAGGAGATATTCATAAAATAAGGGCAATTTATTTGAGCTCGCGAGAATATCCTGATTTGCATGACCATATTGAAGCGCTCGATAAAGCGGGTTTGCTTATTCGCGTCGATGGGCCGATCAATAAAGATACTGAACTGCACCCGCTGGTCCGTTGGCAGTTTCGCGGTGGGATGAAAGAAGAAGACCGTAAGGCTTGGCTGTTTACCAATATCATAGATTCCAAAGGAAAAGTTTACGATATCCCAGTGCTGGTTGGTGCCACTGGTTCCAGCCCCAGTGTATACAGCGTCGGTCTTGGTGTGCCCGTCGACGAAATTAATCTTCATTGGGAAAAAGCTCGAAAAAACCCGATTCCGCCAAGGATCGTAGAGAAGGCAAATTGTCAGGAGATTATTATCTCTGGCACAGATCTTGACCAAACAGGCATGGGGCTCGACGGTTTGCCTACTCCGATTTCAACCCCTGGATGGGATAACGCACCTTACTTGACTGGGCTTGGTTATCAGACCAAAGATCCCGACACCAATATCCACAATCTCGGGACGTATCGCGCGCAAATCAAAGCGCCCCGACGCCTTGGTATAAATACCTCAACTGAAAGCCGAAATGGCGGATACCTGCATTGGCTTAAGTACAAAGAACGCGGGGAACCAATGCCTGCGGCGTATGTAATTGGCGGACCACCGGCTGTTGCTTATACCGCCATGTGCAAGTTTCCGGAGGCGGTCGATGAGATTTCTGTCGCGGGCGGGTTGGTTGGCTCACCGATCAATGTCGTCCGCTGCCGGACTGTCGATCTTTTTGTCCCTGCAGAGGCCGAGATAGTCGTCGAAGGTCTGATTGACACGAATTATCTAGAACCCGAGGCGCCATTCGGTGAATCCCATGGACATGTGAATACCCAAGAGTTCAACGGCTTTATGGAAGTGACCGCGATCACTCGGCGACGCGATGCTATCTTAATGTCCTATCTCAGCCAGGTTCATCCCAATGAAACTACTGAAATCCGCGCCATCGAACTCGAATACGGTTTTCGCCGACACATCCAAGAGGTCCTTGGGATCAAGGGTGTATTAAAAGTTGTCACGCACCGGGCATTAACAGGAAATAGAAAAATCATCTTCATAGTGCTTGAGCGTGGCGTACCCCGCACTGAAATTTGGCGTGCGCTCTATGGCGTCATGACCCAATTGCGCTCCGGCGGCAAGATCGTATTTGCGGTCAATGATGACATCGATCCACATAATTTGGATTCGGTGATGTGGGCCATGGCATTTCGATGCTCGCCGAATGAAGATATGCAAATTATGAAATACCAGGACCGTGGACATGGTCCAAGCGAGATGGCGGGAGAAGACGGAGACTCAGCGCTACTAGTGGACGCGACTTTAAAACAAGTCTATCCGCCAATTTCGTTACCCAAGAGGGAATACATGGAACGGGCGCGTGAAATATGGAAATCGATGGGATTGCCAGAGATAAAACCAGAAGTGCCGTGGTACGGTTATTCGTTGGGAGAATGGCCCGAAGCTTTGGAAGAGGAAGCGAAACGTGCTGTTGCTGGCGACTACTGGGAGACCGGGATCCGCCAGGCTCAACGGCGCCGTAGCGACGTCGCAATGAATACTGATGTTTCAGAGGTCGAGTGATGCGGCTTAACGGCAAGCAAAAATTACGTAAAATGATAACAAACCAGCTGCAAGGGTGACCGCGCTAATCAATGCCATTCGCCAGGCCCAGGGCTGCCCCGCTTGATCAAAATAAAGATCAGGCTTTAATAAATAAAGGGGTTTGATGTGAATTTTTTTTCTAAACCAAGTATATTTGGGCGGTGGCGGTGGTTCTAACAAATGGTCGTTGAGCTTGCGCGACAAGACTGCCATGCAAAACGAACCGGCAACGAATATCCAGATAAACGCTTTGGAGAGTGTTTCAAGTTCACACATTGGAATCAGTGGCCAATAATTTCTGCGATTAGGTATAGAATGGGAAAACCAAACATCTGAACTTTGCAATGATACGGGAACCTGTCAGGCGTATCACATCTTTCAGGAATTCGTCTTTTTTAATCTGATCTCATGCTCATATGTTTAATCGATGCTTGAATAATTTCGTTATCATTGGTTTGTCCTGACTTT
>CAYZMI010000001.1:60539-62611 GCA_964479475.1 uncultured Rhodospirillaceae bacterium
TCTAAAATGTCTTCGAAATAAATCACCTTTTCGGGCATGGCGACCCCGTGGGCGCGCGTGCCTAATGGCTTTTGCGTGATGCCGTTATCCATATCGGGCCTGGCAGAATAGGTGATCCACTCGTCGGCTAGCGCCATTTGGGGAAGCCCTGATGGCGCGGGAGCATTACCGAAACGGAAGTAAACATCGACACGGTCCTGTGCAGTTTGGTCTACCATTCCCGTACCGCCGCCTACATTGATAATGTGTTGACCAGGCTCGAGACATTCTGCTCTGACTATAGGCACAGAAGAATTAGAGACACCCGCGACAATGTCGGCGCCTTTATAAGCTTCTTCCGGATTGTCACAGACAACTACTTCAACACCGTGTTTGGCCCGCATTTCTTCAGCATAAAGTTGCATATTAGCTTTTGTTGGGCTGAATACCTGAACTTTTTTGATATTACGCACGCACATGAAGGCATCCAAATGACTGCGAGCCATGCCGCCCGAACCCAGCATGCAGACAACTTCGGAATCTTCGCGGCTCATATATTTTACGCCGATACCCCCATCGGCACCGACGCGCATATGTTGTAGTACCCCATCATTAATAAATGCCAGCGGTTCACCGGTCTCAACGCTGGTCACAAGTATTAATCCGCAATAGAGGCCCGGTTGTGTACAGTATTTTTGGTGGGTGCGAACTCCTTCATATTCGGTTTCGTAAGTTACGTCAGACTTCATACGGATAGCGAAATACCCGCCAACTGAACCTCCCTCCATAGTTCCCCACTGATAGACTTTGCCATCATCAGTTGGAATTTGGACGTCGATACGCGGCCGGCACACTGCCTCTTTTTCAGCGAGGTCTTTGTATGCCTTTTCCAGTACATCGATGGTATCCTGCATGGTGAGTATTTGGTTCACCATGTCGTTATTGATCACAAGTGTCACGGCTAGCCCCTCCTCTGGCTCAATCCCTTATATCTTGCAAAAACCAATCTGTGGGCACCTCGTTTCCGAGTTCAGCTTCTTTGGCAAGTTCAAATGTTCGACCTGCCACGGCATGAAACTGGTTACCTTGAAGATTGCCGCGTTCGGAATAGGTGATCTGATTGGACGACGTTCGCCCTCTATTGGTACCGTCTAGAATATTGTCGAAATAAATCACTTTCTCCGGCATGGCGACCCCGTGGGCGCGACCACCTTTTTTCTTTTGCTTAAAGCCATAGTCGTGGTCGGGACGAGCGGCATAGGTTAAATACTCGTCAGCTAGATTTAACTCAGGTAACCCTTGTGGTGGTGGCGAATTGCCGAACCGGAAATAAACATCGACACGGTCTTGTACTTCCTTAGTCGGCTTACCGCCCCCCCCACCAACATTTAGAACATGCTGGCCCGGCTCCAATAGTTCCGCAATTAAGACTGGTACGGCGGAATCTGTACATCCCGAGATTATATCTGCACCTCGATACGCATCTTCGGGATTACTGCAGGCTACAACCTCAATTCCATGTTTTTTGCTCATCTCATCAGCAAAATGTTCGCGATTGACCTGTGTTGGGCTGAACACTTGGACTTTTTTGATATCGCGCACGCACAAAAATGCATCGAGATGGGTGCGCGCCATGCCTCCTGAGCCGATCATTCCAACCACTTCGGACCCTTCACGACTCATATATTTGACACCAATTCCGCCATCGGCGCCGACGCGCATGTGTTGTAGCACCCCGTCATTTATAAAAGCCAGGGGTTCGCCGGTTTGGACATCCGTCAAGAATATCAGCCCACAATAGAGGCCTGGCTTTGTGCAATATTTTTCCTGCGTGCGTACACCGTTATATTCCTGTTCGTAAATAATGTCTGACTTCATACGGATCGCGAAATATCCGCCGACCGAGCCGCCCTCCATGGTGCCCCACTGATATGCTTTCTGTGGATCAGATGTCGGGATCTGGATATCCACTCGCGGACGGCAGACGGCCTCTTTGGCTACTAGGTCGGCGTAGGCCTTCTCTAACACCTCAATAGTGTCCTTCATCGTGAGAACTTCGCCGACCATGTCGTTATTAATAAAAAGTGTCATGA
>CAYZMI010000001.1:62711-64414 GCA_964479475.1 uncultured Rhodospirillaceae bacterium
GCCCAAGCGCCATAACCTCGGGCGACGGCACAATAATTTGGCTCAGGCCCAACCATACGTTGACCGATCCAGGCATTTTCTGGTGGTCTGCCACGGCGGTAAGCTAGAGTGATCTGGTGTTCTTCGTCGTTACCGAAAGAAGTGTTGTTATGTAGAACAATTAGGATTGGTATTTTGTAATGCGCGGCGGTCCAAATGGCGGCTGGCCCCATCGTGAAGTCACCGTCGCCAATAATGGCTGCGGTAAACTTGCCTTGGTCCCGACCGGCCAGAGCCGAACCTACAATACCACCTGGGCCGTAACCGATGCCGCCGCCGATGGAATTGGAAAGAAATTGCCCGGCTCCGTCAAATTCCCAAATACCATCATACCAGGCTCGATAGTTTCGGGCCGCTAATAACCAGTTCTTATCTTTGATCGCATTATACAACTCCGCGGTCATGCGGGGCAAATATATGGGCACTTGATCCCACTTCGCCTTCATCGCTTCCTGCTGTTCAGCACGAAGTTTGTCATGCATTGTCGATATTTCTGCGCGTCGTTCGTTCGCATTTTGGACCCATGATGGATTATCTTCGGCACGGCGTTTTACCTCGTTAAGCACCTGTTTAAGCCCATGGAGGCCGTCTGCTTGAAGTTGCACATCGACCGGTTGTACGGGGCCGCCCAAATGCGTCCAATGCTGGACCGCAAAATCATTGAGGGAGAGATCAATGACTTTTCGGTTGCTTCCATCAATGGCATCGCCCGCACCCCTTGCGCCTTCATAGGCTCCAACGTTGTTGGAAATATCTAAGCAATCTATACAGAAAACCGCATCCGCCTTGCCAAGGAGTAGAGACTTATATTCGCTTTCTTTCTTAGTCCGGCCAAAACTGGCATTTAAGTTTTGTGGATGATTAGAAGGCATACAGATTATGTCGTGCCCGTCTTGATATGCTGCCCCTAGCATCTCCACCAATTCCGTTAAAATTGCCGTAGTTTGGGCGTGGTATCCAACACGACCACCAAATATCAACGGCCATTCAGCTTCAGTCAGTATATCGACTGCAGCGTTAACCTCCGTATGGGGTGCAGCGATCGGGGGTGCAGGCTGATACCGAGGTGCGTTAACATCTGGCATGGCCGTATCGGAAGGTATATCCCCTTCTTGAACGACGACGTCGACCGACACATAGGTTGGAGAGCAAGGCCCGCTAGTGGCAATACGCTGTGCGCGGGCGATGGAGTCTAGACAAGCCTGGAGTGTGATAGGCTCATCCGTCCATTTGGTTACGTCCTTTACGATATCGCATTGAGTGTTGGCGGAATGAATCCAGTCGGTCTTCCGCCGATGTGCTGGGTCGGCTGGACCAGAACCGCCTAATACGACCACTGGCATACGATCGGCCATGGCATTGTAGAACGCCATGGTGGCGTGCTGAACACCAACTAAATCATGCAAAAAGGCCATGGCTGGTCGGCCAGTTGCCTTACAATAGCCATGAGCCATAGCCACAGCTATTTCTTCGTGCGCCACTAATATAATCTGAGGTTTATGGTTACGGGTGTGGTTGACCAGTGAGTCGTGGACACCTCGAAACGATGAGCCTGGTGTTAAAAAGATATAATCGTGCCCCAGATTTCCGATAAGTTCTGCAATTAAATCCGAGCCATATTCTGCCTTAGACTGATTGGCGGGTAAGTTAATTGGTGCCTCTGA
>CAYZMI010000001.1:64514-66375 GCA_964479475.1 uncultured Rhodospirillaceae bacterium
GGCGATTTGCGCATTGCGAGAGGACACGGTAGTTTAATAGGTAAGATAGACACTCCTATAACTGAAATTAATGTTAGCCCTTGCTGAATTGCGGTAGAGGAAATTATGCCGAAGAAGACACTTAACAATGTAACAGTTGCGGATGCTTATTTAGCAGTTCTTGCCGACCGCGGAGTTGAATATTTATTTGCCAATGCCGGTACCGATTTTGCACCTTTGATTGAAGCATTGGCGAAAGCCCAAGCTTTGAATACGCCTCATCCTACTCCTGTTACTTGTCCGCATGAAAATACCGCACAGCATATGGCGATTGGTTACTACCTTGCTACGGGCCGGCCGCAACTTACCATGATGCATGTCAATGTGGGTACGGCTAACGGCATGAACGGTCTGCTCAACGCGTCTCGTGGTCAAACTCCAATGTTATTTACCGCAGGGCGAACACCGACAAATGAAGACTCTCTTAAAGGCCATCGTTCTCTTGATATTCACTGGACCCAAGAAATGTATGACCAGAACGGTATGACAAGAGAGGCCGTCAAATGGGACTACGAGCTCCGTAATGGAGAGCAGGTAGAGACAGTCGTCGATCGCGCACTTAGCGTCATGATGAGTGATCCCAAAGGGCCAGCATATCTGTCTCTGCCGCGTGAGGTGCTAGCGCTT
The DNA here is from genome assembly GCA_964479475.1 of uncultured Rhodospirillaceae bacterium. Taxonomy (GTDB): domain Bacteria; phylum Pseudomonadota; class Alphaproteobacteria; order MPNO01; family UBA2964; genus JAQBTY01. Next base: position 65,181 of record CAYZMI010000001.1, read on the forward strand.
GAAATGGACGAATTTACATTTGATTCTCCGGGCCGCATTCAGGCAGCGGCACCTGCAAGCCCCAATGCGGCAGCTCTTGAAGAAGCGGCCGAGGTTCTCGCCAAAGCGGAAAATCCTGTGATAATTACAAACTGGGGTGGACGTAACCCCGGGGTGATGCCAGCGCTAAGCAATTTAGTTGAACGTTATGCGATACCCGTGGTCGAATACCGAAATCGGTTTGTTGCCATTTCACGTCAAAACCCTATGTTTGCAGGTGGCAATCCCAACCCCTATGTAGAAGCGGCGGATGCAATTTTGGTGTTTGATTGCGCCGTACCCTGGTTGCCGTCTCAGGTCAGCCCGTCTGATGATTGCACAGTTATTCAAATGGCCGCCGATCCGCATTATTCGTTTCTGCCAATCCGCGGATTTAGATCCGATATTGTGCTGGCTTGTTCGTGTGATGCCGGACTGACTGCACTAAGCGATGCAATGGAAGAGCACGCTAAAGCCGCGTCCACCCGGATTGATAAACGGCGTAAGGAAATCACTTCAAAACACAACAAACTTGAGGAGAACTGGGCTAAAAAGCTGGAAGCGGTTCGGGAGCAAACACCATTGCACCCGGCGTGGATTTCCCACTGCATAGGCAATATTACCGATTCTGAAACGATCTTCGCAAAAGAATCTCAGTTGCAAGTTCAGTATCTCGATACTTCCAAGCCGACCAAAATTTTCAACGCGGGCGCATCATCTGGACTTGGTCATGGAATGGGGGTGGCTTTAGGCGCTAAGCTCGCTGATCGCGACCGGCTGGTCGTGGGAACTCATGGTGATGGGTCATATATGTTTAACGTGCCGGTTTCGGCTCATTATGTGGCTGCTGAGCAGGATCTACCAATACTTACTGTTATCTTTAACAATCAGCGATGGCAGGCAGTGAGACGGTCCACAACAGGACTTAACCCTGACGGATATGCTGCCAAGGCGAACCAAATGCCGCTTGCCTATTTCACCGTTGATCAACATTACGAAAAGCTTGTTGACGTATCCGGTGGATATGGGGAACAAGTGAATGAGGCGAAGGATATGCAACCCGCGCTCGAACGGGCACTGAAGGCTGTGACAGTGGACAAGCGGCAAGCAGTTATCAACGTTACCGCGTCTGATCCAGATTGATGTAAGACGACATGTCTATTTATTAAAGAGCTCT
>CAYZMI010000001.1:66475-71052 GCA_964479475.1 uncultured Rhodospirillaceae bacterium
AGGCGAAATCGCCAAGCGCTCGATGCGTTGGCTCTTCGTCCTCGGATACTTCGCGATGTGGCGGAAGTGGATCCAAGTGTAAAGTTTCTCGGTCATCAAATTCGAATACCGGTAATGTTGGCGCCCATTGGCTCGCTTCAGCTCATTGAAAGTGGCGGCGCCGTGACAGCGGCAGAGGTTGCAGCGGCGTATCAGACAATTTATTTCTGTAGCTCCGTAACCAGTCCAGGGCGGGACGAAGTTGGTGCAGCAACCAGTGCGCCTAAGGTTTTCCAACTCTATGTGCGCGGTGACCGTGTGTGGGTTGATGAACAGGTACAACTTGCGGTCGATGCGGGGTTTGAGATGTTTTGTCTGACCGTCGACACAGCATATTATAGCCGTCGCGAACGGGACCTGATTAAGCGTTGGAGGCCCTCAGCACGCCGCGGGCGGGGGTTCGAAGGTGGGGAATTTCAAAAACAGCTGTCTTGGGACGACGTTAGATATTTTAAAGAGACCCATGACATCCCTCTTATTCTTAAAGGCATCGCGACAGGTGAGGATGCGGACATCGCATGTGAGCATGGCGTCGAATGCATCCACGTATCCAATCACGGCGGTCGCCAGTTAGATCACGGCAACGGAACAACGGGCGTGTTACCCGAAATTGTTGATGCGGTAGCGGGGCGTGCCAGCGTAATTGTTGATGGTGGGTTCCTGCGTGGTACAGACGTGATCAAGGCGATGGCGTTGGGTGCCGATGCAGTATGTATTGGTAAACTACAAGGGTTGGGTCTAGCGGCCGGTGGTAAGGATGGCCTATTTCACATGTTACGGCTTCTTGAAGCTGAAATAAGAACCTCCATGGCGCTTCTTGGTCTGCATAATTTTCAAGAAATTGACCGTAGCTTTGTTGAAGAGGCGGAGCCCGTAATAGATCCTCATATAACGAGTCCCTACATCCATATCGATTTCCCGGAATTGGAGTATGACTGATGAATGAAGTCACTAAAGACCTCAAGCATATCGACCGGCCAGTTAATTTGGGTAATCCCCAAATGGGTTGGGCCAGCGACGTGGCTGCTGAAATGCTCCGTCGGTTGGGAATTAAATATATCTCGCTAAACCCGGGAGCTAGCTATCGCGGTTTGCACGATAGCATCGTTAATTATCTGGGTAATGAAGACCCACAAATGCTAATTTGCTTACATGAAGACCATGCGGTTCATGTGGCGCAAGGTTACGCAAAGGCTACCGGTGAGCCTATGGCATGCGCGCTGCATTCAAATGTCGGGCTTATGCATGGCTTGATGGGATTGTTTAATGCGTGGTGTAACCGAGCACCTATGATTGCCATGGGGGCAACGGGACCAGTTGATGCCCCGTTACGCCGTCCATGGATTGATTGGATCCATACAGCTAAAGACCAAGGTGCACTGTTGCGTAACTATACCAAATGGGATGATGAGCCGCGTTCCGCTGAGGCCATTGTCGAAACCATGTATCGCGCCAATCAAATGGCCCGTAGTGAGCCACCTGGCCCTGTCTATGTCTGCCTCGATGCTGGTCTGCAGGAACAGGCACTTGATGGCGAAATAGCAATTCCTGATATCAGCCAGTTCCAACCATCTGACCCGCCGCGGGCTTCTGAAAATGCAGTAGTTGAGGTCGCGGATATGTTGCTTGGTGCCGTAAACCCCGTTCTGATGATCGGACGTAGTGCGCGTACGCAGGAAGCATGGGACAATCGGGTGAAGCTCGCAGAAACCGTTGGTGCCGGTGTGTTCACTAATTTACGCAACTCAGCGGTCTTTCCGAGTGCTCATCTTTTACATGTTGGGCGTCCGTCGGGAGGTGTGAACCCCGTGATGCGCGAGCATGTACATGGCGCGGATGTAATCCTCAGTCTCAACTGGTTGGATTTCGGCGGGACGCAACGGTTGCTTAAAAGGGATGGGGAAATCAAAGGCAAAATCATTCATTGTTCAATGGAACCTTACGTGCATAACGGTTTTGGAATGGAACTATTTGAATTGCCAGCGGCCCACCTTAAAATCGACGCAGATCATGATGCTTTTGTCGCACAACTGTTGGTGGAGATTAAAAAGCGGGGCGGTGGTTCAAAATGGAACGGCGCCCGTATAGGTCCAGAACCGGATGCAGTGGAGCCAATTGGTAGTCGTGACGTAAATTCTTCAATCGAACCGGCTGATATTGTTACCGCTTTGGCTGAAGTGCAAGGCGATAGGAAGATCAGTCTGAACCGCGTTTCCTCGGGCGGCATCGGGCCGTTATTTGAACTAGTCGGGCCGCTATCCTATCTCGGTCATGATGGTGGAGGTGGATTGGCATCGGGTCCGGGTACTTCCGTGGGTGCCGCGTTGGCGGTCAAAGGGACGGATTGGCTCCCGGTTGCGGTTCTGGGTGATGGAGACTTCATGCAAGGTAATACGGCGCTTTGGACAGCCGCGCGATATGAAATTCCGATGCTGGTAATAATCTCCAATAACCGCTCTAATTTTAATGACGAATTACATCAGGAAACTGTCGCAAAGGATCGAGACCGGCCCGTCGAGAACCGGTGGATTGGTATGCGGATTAGTGAACCCGACATCGGATTGGCGCGTCTCGCGCGTTCGCTCGGTTTTGAGGCCCAGGGTCCAATTGAAAAGATGGGGGACTTGCTGCCCGCAATTGAGACTGGGCTTAAGGCGGTCCAAGACGGTAAATGCCACTTTATCGATATTCACGTCTCGACCGGATATGCCGTACCGCCCCTGATGCGTGGTGGTAGCAAAGGCGAATGAACGGGCTCAGGAAAGGAATAGTAACATGACTAATGTAAATGATATTGATCGGCCCGTGAATGTTGGAAACCCGCAAATGGGTTGGGCTAGCGACGTTGCGGCTGAGATGTTACGTCGTATGGGAATTAAATATTTGTCGATGAATCCAGGTGCCAGCTATCGTGGGTTTCATGACAGCATCGTAAATTATTTGGGTAATAGCGATCCCCAGATGCTTTTATGTCTGCATGAGGACCATGCGGTTCATATTGCTCAGGGTTATGCCAAGGCCACCGACGAGCCCATGGGGTGTATTCTGCATTCAAATGTCGGTCTGATGCACGGTATGATGGGTATATTTAATGCCTGGTGTAACCGAGTGCCAATGGTAATTATGGGGGCAACGGGCCCCGTAGATGCACCCAAACGGCGCCCGTGGATCGATTGGATTCACACCATGAAGGATCAAGGTGCATTGATCCGCAATTTTGTTAAGTATGATGATGAACCACGCTCGGCTCAGGCCTTGGCAGAAACCATGGTAAGGGTCAATAAAACCATCCGGACTGCCCCCACCGCACCTGCGTATGTGTGTCTTGACGCTGGGCTTCAAGAAAGCGGCATAGACCCAGAAATGAAACTGCCCGATGTCAGCCGCTTTCTGCCACCGCCCCCAACACCAGCGCCACAGGAAAGCATCGATGCGGCCGCAGACCTATTATGCAACGCTAAGAACCCAGTGATTATGGCGGGACGTTTGAAACGCTCCAAGGTTGCTTGGGATCAGCGCATCAAATTAGCTGAGTTGCTTGGGGCAGGTGTGGTCACCGATATGAAAACGGCGGCTAGTTTTCCGACCGATCATAAACTTCACTTGGCTCCGCCAAGCAACCGACCGAGAGATGAGGCGGTTGCTGGGATAAAGGAAGCAGATGTAATTCTCGATCTCAACTTTGTAGATCTTGCCGGTACTTTTAAATTGGTCTTCGGCCGTGATGAGGTCAACGCCAAGGTGATCCACGTCTCGATGGATTCTATAATTCATAACGGTTGGTCCACCGATCACATGGGTATGCCGCTTGGTGATGTCACCATGTTGGCCGAAAGCGAGCCAGTGGTCGAACAATTGCTTGCGGCGTGCGAACATCGCCTAAAAGGTAATTCGAATTGGGATGGTGAAAACAAAGGGCGGACTACAGATCTTGATACTACATTTGCTGATCTTAACCAGGATGATGAAATTTCTGTCGAGGCGTTGACACTTGGCATTAATAAGGCGCGTCAAGGCAGGAATATTACGCTGACAAACGTTCCCATTGGCTGGGCGGCGGATGGGTACCATTGGACACACCCATTGGATTATTTGGGTAATGATGGCGGAGGAGGATTAGGTTCCGGGCCCGGTACGGCTATCGGTGCTGGACTTGCGCTGCAGGATACCGACCGAACAGTCGTCGCGGTATTGGGCGATGGAGATACAATGCAGGGAGCCTCGTCACTTTGGACTGCTGCCCATTATAGCATTCCTGTACTGATCTTAATTTCCAACAATCGATCGAATTTTAATGACGAGATCCATCAAGAGACTGTGGCTAAAATGCGCGATCGGGCGCCGGAAAACCGATGGATTGGTCAACGCATAGATGATCCAGAAGTTGATATCGCGGAATATGCCGCCTCATTGGGTGTCGACTCTGCGGGTCCTGTGACCAAAATCGGTGATTTAGTACCGGCCATAGAGGAAGCCCTCAAATTTGTTGATTCCGGCAAGCCATATGTCCTTAATGTACACGTGCAGAAAGGGTATGC
>CAYZMI010000001.1:71152-84646 GCA_964479475.1 uncultured Rhodospirillaceae bacterium
CAAAAAGTACCAAGTGTCGGAATGGTATTTCTAACCTCTGGCGAAGATTACATCATCTTGACGAAGAGCAAGACGCCCATAGACCCCAACCCAGGTAATGAATTCCTCGTGCATCACGCCTTTCGCGTCGATGTTAACAAGTATGATGAAGCCATCGAGCACCTCAAATCCCATGGCGTAAGTCCATTTTTTGAGGAAGACCGCCGCGAAGGTATTTTCATCGGCCGGCAAGCCTATTTTCACGATCCCGACCGCAATGTGTTGGAAATTGCGGCACTAGAGGAGATCGGTGCCGGGTATGGTGTCGACGGTGTTGCAGACGATCTCAACCCATTCAGCAAGGAAACTCCGGCTTGAGACTACTCTGAGATCCTTTCGATTAACTGCCAGCAGGCTTTCCTGATGGCAGCTCGAATAAGCCTTCGGGCAGATCTTTGATAAAATTGATACACTCGTCGGTTGCAATCACGTCGGCATATTTGGCATTCATGTCACACAAATTAATGGCATGTGATGCCTCAGATCGATCGAAACAGCCTTCTTCTGCCAGCGTTACACGATAATTCTCGCTAAACGCATCAATCACAGAGGCGCGCACACATCCTGACGTAGTCGTTCCGGTGACGATAAGCGAGTCCGCGCCAAGCTGTGTCAAAAAAGCGCTTAGCGGTGTGCTACTGAATGCACTGGGTTTAAGCTTACGGATTACGATGTCCTGTGCCTGAGGTGCAATTTCATCAATGATATCGTTTCCGTCACGGTTTTGTCCGTGGCCTTCCCAGTCATCGGTGCGGCCATTTTTCCAGGCCCAGCTACCTACATCCCATTGATCGTCCCTAAACTGACCAGTGGTGTAAATTACTGGGAGCCCCTTGTCCCGCGCGGCTTCTAAAAGTCGTTGCAGGTGTGGCACTGCAGCCCAGGCATATTGCCCACAAGAATTCGGCCAAGTTTTTATAGAATCAAGGATTGGCTCATCTTTTTCACCGGTGAAACCATAAGACACATCTATAACTAAGATTGCAGGGCGTTTGCCCCAGTCTCCTCGCGCACCATATCCAGATGCTTCGAAAACCGCTTTGTCGCGCTCGGTTAGAAACTGGTCCCATACGCGCTCGGTCATGTCATTTCCCCTTACTTGATAAGTTATTGGACATATTCATCGGGCCTAATTTGACCCGATGAATATGCCTTCTAAATTTATTGCGTCTGATTATTTGTCGAGTGTTATCAGCCATCCATAGACGAAATGGTCGGGCCGCACTTCGATGTTAACGCCCTTGGCTACGCCATACTGGATTTTTTGATGCCACAGAAAATGCGCCGGTGCATCATCTAGAATGGCATTGATAGCCTGGCTGAGGGTCTTCTTGCGTTCCTCAACATTGAAGGTCGCGCGTTCTTTCTGGAGCAAGGCGTCAACCTTTGCGCTGGAATAACTGATCCTAGGAGCGATCCCGGTCTCAAAATATTGAGACAGGGCGCCTGACGGATCGACCATGCCGCCACGGCCCATCATGTAGAAGGCCATCTTGCCCTTGCGCACTTTGGACCAAAGCGTTGCCCATTCCGGCGTTTTAAGCTTTGCCTTGATACCAACAGCGTTAAGCATCGGGATCATAGCTTCCGCCACCTGCTTGTCGTTCACATACCGGTTAACGGGTGTAAAGAGCTCGACTTCGATTCCGTTGGGATAGCCAGCCTTCTTGACTAACGCACGTGCTTTGGCCGGATCGTAGCTATAATGCGGACTAACAGTTTTCGGATAGCCGAATTGTAACGGCCCCAATGGGCCATTCAATAGAATTGCCTGATCCTGTAGGACCGCCTTGATAATTCTCTTTCGATCGATGGCATAGCTTACGGCCCGGCGTAGCGTCTTGTTGTCCCATGGCTTGAACTTCGGGTTCATAGCCAGGAACATCATTTCCACCGAGCCGGTTTCGACGATTCGCGCATTCTTGGCATTATTAACCCGTTTCAGCAGATGCGGAGGGATGAACTGGGCGATTTGGATCTCGCCGTTCAGCAGGGCGGTTACACGCTGTTCCGGTTCTTTCATGATCTGGAAAATGATCTCGTCCGGATTGTTGGCTTTTATGCCTGGCCAGCTCTTGTTCTTCTCGATCACCACCCGTTCTCCGATGGCGAGCTTCTTTAGTTTATAGGGGCCGAAACCATGGTGATGTTTGCGGTCCGCGGTTTTAGCGCCGTACTTGTCGAATAATTCCTTGCTGGTGATCATAATCCTATCAAACACGAAGCTCAGCAAAGGCGCGGTTGGTTGATGGGTAGTAAGCTTGACTGTGTATTTGTCGACTGCCTCCGCCTTTTTGATTTTCTTGACGTTTTGCGTCTGTGCGCTGCGGGAATCTGTTCGAATGCGATTGATGGAATGCACTACATCTGCCGATGTCAGCTCGGCCTTGCCATCGTGGCGCATGATGCCTTTCTTGAGCTTGAACACCCAGGTATTGGGATCCGTGATCTCCCAGCTTTCTGCGAGCATCCCAACATATTCGGCTTTCTTGAAGTCCCAAATTCCGAGACAGCCGTAGACCTGACACCAAAGCGCGTAACCGACCGCGACGCTATCCGCGTGCGGATTGTAGCCGGTGAGCGTCTCCGTGATGCCCATGGTAATTCTGGATTTGGCGTTCGCTTGGTGTGCCGTAGCACTCATCAGGAGCGCCGCGGCCAGTATACTTGATGTTGCGGCTCGCGATAGCCGAGAAATATTGCCTCGCATAATAAAGTCCCCCGTGTTTTGTCGTGTTGGCACGCCGTGCGTTTGCCGAAACGGCGATGCTGTAATTTTATAATCAATCTTATAATTTTCAAAAAGGGTAACCCCGATTACCCGGCAAAGAAACCACGGCTTTTCATTTTAATTGGTTTCATTAATTTTCAGACTGGCGCCTTGGGTGCGGTTAAGACAGCAGATTTAGATATAATTTGCTAAGTTTGAGACCAAATTTTGATTATGATACGGTCTGATCAGCGATGTTTCGGGCTGTGAGCGGTAATGCCGGCGAAAGAAGGAACTAGATCATGGATCAACCAGCACCCCTATTCGAATGGCCTGAAGAAGGCGTGCGCCGTACGCCCTTTCATATATATTCCGACCCTGAGGTTTATGAGGCTGAAATGCGCCACATATTCCGCGGCCGCATCTGGCATTATCTCGGGTTAGAGATAGAAATTCCTAATACCGGCGATTACCGCCTTATGGATGTGGGTGATACCTCAGTGATTGTGTTGCGTACGCCCGACGGCGGTATCAATGCACTAGTCAACCGGTGCGCCCACAAGGGCTCAATGTTGCTGTACGAACCGTTTGGCAACGCTAAAGAGCTGATGTGTATCTATCACAATTGGCTTTATGACCATGAAGGCAATCTTCTTAACGTGCCATTTGGTAAGGGCATTAATGGGAAAGGTGGCCTTCCGGATAATTTCGACATGTGCAATCACGGGCTCCAACGTCTTAAAGTGGAGACGTTGCACGGTATAATTTTTGGCACCTTCAGCGAGGAGGTTGAACCGCTGCGAGAGTACATGGGACCGGAGATGCTGAAAAACACCGAGCGGGTCGCGGGTAGAGAGTTCACTATACTCGGCTATTACAGTCAGTATCTGGATTCAAACTGGAAGCTTTATTTTGAGAACGGCACCGATCCTTATCACGCCACAATCCTTCATGCATGGGCTACTAAGTTAAAACTCAACCGCTTCACCATGGAAGGTGCTATCGTTATGGGGAGAGGTGGCTGGCATCATTTGAGCTGGTCCAAAATGAAGACTGATGAAGGGGGTGAGGTTTACGAGACCAAACAATTCCGCTCCGGCAGTGATGAGATGGGGGAATTTGGACTAAATGATCCTTCTATTATCGAACAGTGGGATGAGTTTGGGGACGGCATCACTACAGCGATCCAAACCGCTTTTCCCAATTTTATGCTGCAGCAAATTCATAATACGATTGCGGTGCGAGTTTTGATACCTCGCGGTATTGAAGGATCGGAACTCGTTTGGACCGTGTTGGGCTATGCAGATGATGAAGATTGGAAAACGCAGGGTCGTCTCAAACAAGGAAATTTGATAGGTCCATCCGGCTATATCTCTATGGAAGATGGGATGATCGGTAATTTGGTCCAACGGGGGGTCCAAGGTGGTAAGGATAAGGCCTCGGTTATGGAGCTGGCCGGCGATTCTATCGAGACTATCGAAAACAGCCGGGCATCAGAATGTGGTGTACGAGGGTTTTACACTGCTTATCGAGAGCTTATGGGTGTTTAACTATGAGCGTAGCTGATCTCACCCGTGACAACATTCATATTCCGCCCGAAGTTACGGCATTGATTGCCGAGTATGCTCACGTAATTGATGGCGGGCGATACGAGGAATGGCCCGATCTTTTCGCCGATCCTTGTCTTTACCAAATCACCACAAGAGAAAATGTAGATCGTAATTTACCGCTGAGCATAATATTGTGCGATAGCCATGGCATGTTGCTGGATAGGGTGGTCTCTATCCGAACGGCAAATGTGTTTGTACCGCATACCTACCGTCACATAGTAAGTTGTCTTCAGTTGTTGGAGGCCGGCGAAGTGGATTGGCGAGTGCGATCCAATTACTTGGTCACCCGTACAATGCCCGATGGTACTATGAGCGTGTTCAGCACCGGTGAATATCGAGATCACATCGTTATGGTCAATGACACGCCCAAATTTAAGGAACGAGTTGTGATATGTGATCACAGTATGATTAATAATCTTATCGCATTGCCTCTTTAGGCAGGCGATACAAACGAGGCATCTGATGAGTACTCACCTTACATGCGGTAAATTGTTCAACGGTTTAAGCGACGTAGCTCTCGAGAACCAAACCATCGTAATTGATGGTGATCGGATTAGCTATGTCGGTCCAACTTCTGAGGCCCCCAAGGCTGCCAATCAAGATGACACTGTTGATTACAGCAAAGACTTTGTTTTACCCGGCCTAATTGATATCCACGTGCACCTTAGTTATGGCAATGCCCAGGCAAATGAAGATGTGGACATGTACTCGCCACCAGAATTTAGGGCTTTAAGGGCGTTAGCGGCATCGCAAAAAGTCCTCAAGGCGGGCTACACCAGCATGGCTGACCCAGCTTCAACTAATCGCGTTTCACCGGCAGTGCGGGATTCCATCAACGCTGGCATGTTCCAGGGCCCCCGCATCACTAGTTCGGGGAGGCAGATCACTTCGCGCCAAGGCCTCGGCGATTGGTATCCTAGTTGGATCGGTGTGCCTGAAAGCTCTGTCGGTGTGCTCGTTAAAAGTGTTGATGAAGGAATTGAGGAAATTCGCCTTCAGGTGAAAGACCGCGTGGATTTTATAAAATTTACTGCAGATGGTCTTAATCGAAACGCGTCGGGTGAGCTAATGGCTTGTTTCAGTGAACAGGAACTGACTGCCATGGTGGAAGAGTGCCACCGGCTGGGTGTTAAATGCATCACCCACGCTCGTGGCCGCGAGGCAGTGCTATCCTCTGCCAAAGCTGGTGTAGACATAATTTTTCACGCTTTTGAGATGGATCAGGAAGGCCTTGATGCCGTGGTTGAAAGTGGTTCGACGTTATCGCCTGCGCTTACTTTCCTGGTGAATACGGTAGAATTTACACGAGAAAGTGACCCATGTTTTAAATGGCGACCTAACATGAACCGTAATGACGTTGAAATTGCATCGGAAATGCTAATTGAAGCTCGGAAGGCCGGCGTACCTTTTATGGTCGGCACTGATAGCGGGTTTGCTGTCACACCCTATGGCGAATGGCACGCTAAGGAGCTCGAATTAATGGTTGAATATTTGGGGTTCACTCCTGCGGAAGCCTTGCGTTGCACAACAACTGAAAACTCCCGTTTGCTACGCGAAGGTAATAATGTAGGGCGATTAACCGATGGCGCACTCGCCGATATTACGGTGGTTTCAGCCAATCCCCTTGAAGATATTACTTGTTTGCAAAAACGGGAAAATATTAAAGAGGTATGGCTTGGTGGGGAACAGGTTGACCTAACGCCTACCGATGATTTCAAACCTTACAATTGGGAACACTCCTACCGGCAGTGGAATGACACCTATACACGAGATCGCGTAGCAGAATTGGCACACTAACTAACTTATTACCTGCAAGCCAAGACACGTATTTTTACGCTCTAACTCGTCGGACTGGCACATAATTGTCTGATAATCAAAAGCTTGTTTGTGCGGCTTGCTTCTGGCCCTAAGTTAGCATCGATTCGCCTTTTCCGCGGCGGCATACGGTATCAACCAATGCCGGTTTGCCCTGTTTGACTTGCTCAATTGCTCGCCTTAGCGCTCCCTGAACATCGTCACCATTCTCGATTGGGCCTTCCGCCCACCAGCCTTGTGCACGGGCCAAGCCGGCGAAATCTGGATCGGGATCTAGCAGGTCCATTCCGATGTAAGCACGGCTAGGGTCGGTACCACGGTTATTGGCAATAACAATCTGATGGTTCCAGTCATTATAGTATGCCCTATTGTTGTACATAACGATCAACATAGGAATTTCGTACTTGGCGGCCATCCAAAGTGCGCCGGCATCGAACATAAGATCTCCGTCGGGCTGAAGATCAATGCATAATCGGCCCGTACCTTTGTTGGCTAGTGCTACACCCAGCGATGTGCCGATCTGGGTGCCGGTTCCCAATTCACGCCCCCCATGGCAGTACGGGCGGTCAAAATCCCAAAGGCGCCGTGCCGCATCGTGCATGGTTCCTGCGGTGAGGACCCAGTCTTCGTTCTTAATTACCTCCCAAATTTCCAGTGCTAGGCGGCCTACCGTCATAGGTTGCGCGTCCCAGTCGTCCTCCGCTTCTTTTCGCCATTTAGCTCGCAATTCAGTGTGTTTTTTGCCGATCATCTCAGTGCGGTTAGCTATTAATTTGGTCAATCCATCTGTTTTGGTTATTCGTTCTCGTAACAGATCGGTCAGCATGGGCGCCGCGGTTACCACGTCGGCAGTCATGCGGATATCTGGATAGAGTGTACGTGAATAATCCATGGACCAATTTGATATTTCTTGATCAGTCCAGCCTATATCGATCCATTTTGCATCTGCGTTCAACGATGGTTTAACAGTTCGAGTGGAGATATCCCGAACATGAGTGTGTTTTTCAAAATCTGCGACGTCCAACAGCAGCACACAATCAACACCTTCATAGCAGGCTTCTTGATCCATTGAGAGATTAAGGGGGTGATTACCCGGGAAGTTGAGCCGGGAATTTACGTCCCATACACTGGCACCCAAGGTTTCGGCGAGATTAACCACGTGGTCCCATCCGTGGGGTGGGCGTGCCGCAAAATCAGCAACGATGGCTGGGCGTTCAGCGGACGACAGCATGTCGGCTGCTTGATTGAGCGCCGTTGGGTCCGGGGCAGCCTGGGCAGGCACACGGACAGCATTTTCCGGAGGCATGACCACTTCATGGTCCAATTCTGCTTCCTGTAATCCCGCGTCGTAGCACATATAAATTGGTCCCTGGCGACCAGTCATCATGACAGAATAAGCGCGGGCAAAGGCGTCTGGTACGTAATCGACCGTGGAGGGTTGGGCATCCCATTTAGTAAAATTACGTAGAACTTCTCCTTGCACATGTGCGGAATGAATCCAGTCGATAAAAGGCCGCCGTTTAGGTTCCGCTAAGGGGCCCGTTGCGCCGATGATAAAAACCGGCGCGCGATCAAGATACGCGTAGTAAACCCCCATCGGCGCATGCAGAAGTCCCACAAGATTATGCACGATGGCGATCATGGGTTCGCCACTAGCGCGCGCATAACCATGTGCCATTTGCACTGCAATTTTTTCATGTGTGCACAGCATCATGGGGGGATCATTTTCGCCGTAATTGACAAGACTGTCATGAAGCGCACGATAGCTGGCACCAGGATTAAGCCCGATATGTTTGAACCCGTATTGTTTGATCAAATCGACGATAACGTCGGATTGATATTTCTTATTGGATTTCTTAATTCCGCTCATCCTGGGTTTCCTCGGAATGGTTTATTGTTCATGTTCATAAAATACCAGTGGATCGGCGGTGGGGAAATACGCTGTACGATGAAAACCAATCAGTTTGGCACCAAGCGATGTATCTGGTCCTCTACAGGTAAATTGAGGATTATATCAGCAAGGTTATCGGGTGATTTGCCATCGGGAATAGCCTCAAAATATCGGCCACGACAGTGAATATCGAGAGACATTCCGGCGAATGGAAAGGGGTCGATTGAGTAAGCTCCTTCGCCCAACGGTGTCACAGTAATTTCTGTGTCTTCTGTAGTCGATTTTGGTACGTGAGTGTATACTTCAACGTGACGTTCGTTTTCATGGCGCAGGTTAAAATAGAGCGCCAAGGTGTCGCAAAACTGAAGTAACTTATAGTTCCGAAATAGGTTGGCATTTTCTACCCAGGATTTGGTGGAAGGAGTTGCAGCGAGTTGTTGTTTTAACCGCTCTTGTCTTACCTCTTCGTCTCCGAGAATTTTGTTCGTTTCATCCGCCATTTCCGGGGCAATAGGGACGGATGTAGAACCACCCTTGCGGACTCTAAAATCGGAATAGCCATATCTCGCATTATAAAGTCCCCAGGTGTGCATGGAGGCTAAAAGACCGCAATATGCATGGCGTTTTTCATTGAAATCCGGGGAGAGACGGGTGGTTTCAGCACCACCTGGACCTTTAGCACCGCCCACACCGGTTGGAAAACCAGTCTTATCGTCCAGAACGGGATTAGCGTCGAATTGATCCCACCCGCGATCGTGATGGGCAATGGCATAAACTGTTTCGTCGTAGGGGTTGGGTTTTTCAAACTCAGCGTTACCGAAGGCCTCTGCAATTTGCCGGCATAGGTCCATGTGCTCGGTCATCATACAAATAAAACGCGGGTTACCATCCGGCGCGGATTGAATCATCATTGTGTCGTCCTCCCCATAGATTTTATCGTAGCGATAGTCTGTGCCATTTTAATTATTTCAATGCAGCGCTCTTCCCATCATTTGCAAGATGACGGTTATAGTTGGGGAGCTATTTGACACGTGATACCCACTTATTTCTATGTCTGATCCAAATTGAAAAAGGCTTGCATTTAAAAAAATGGTTGGCCCGATAGGGCTATATTACATGTCCTAATTCGTTCATAAAATTTGCTTTCCAGCCGTATTGAGTGTTATGCGGCCTCGCCGCGGCGCCAAGTGATGACATCGATCAAGGCTGGTTTACCCTTTTTGACCTGTTCAATACCGCGAGCGACTGCCGGACCAATTTCTTTTGGATCCATAATAGGTCCCTCCGCATACCAGTCCAGACCTTTGGCGATATGCGCGAAGTCCGGTTCGGGTCCCTCCAAATCCATGCCGATATAAGCTCGATCTGGGTCTGTTCCCCGCTTATTGGCTACAGATATTTGGTGGGCCCAGTCATTATAGTATGCCCGGTTGTTGTACATTATTACCAGCATCGGAATATCGTATTTGGTCGCCATCCACATTGCGCCTAGATCAAACATTAAATCGCCATCAGGTTGTAAATCGACTACCAGTTTTTCGCTTCCCTTGTAGGCTAAGGCGACACCTAAAGACATGCCGAATTGTGTTCCCGTACCTAGTTCACGGCCGGGATGCTGATAGGGTCTGTTGAAATTCCATACTTTGCGCACCCAATCCTTGAGGGTGCCTGCGGTAAGTACCCAATCTTCCCCCTTGATAGCTTCCCAAACCTCATGGGCCATGCGTGTTTCGTGCATGGGCATCTGGTCCCAGTTATCTTGCACTTGTTCCTGCCATTTAGCCCATTGTGCGGTGTGTTTTAGGCCAACTTCTTTAGCCCGGTCTGTGATTTTTTTGGTAAGCTTGTTATCATCAGCAATACGTTCTTTGCATGCCTCTGCTAATGCGGGGATTGCATTAGCAGTATCTGACAAGATACGCATATCCCAATTGTGGTGCTTGTTGTAATCGGTGGCCCACTTACTAATTTCGATATCTGCAAATCCCACGTCGATCCATTTGCAATCGGGCGTGGTTATGGCTTCGACTTCACGCGTTTCCCAATTAGGTTTATGGGAACCACGCGTCCAGTCAACTACATCTAATGCCATTACCAGGTCCGCACCCTTAAAGGCGTCTGCGTGCATACTGACGTTGAGGGGGTGTTGGTTCGGAAAACCGAGCCGTTTGTTTATGTCAAAAACAGCTGAGCCCACAGTCTCGGCGAGGATGACGGTGTCGTCGAACCCAATGGGCGCTCGCGCTGCGTACTCCGTCAGCAATACGGGATAATTCGCGGCAAGAAGCATGTCGGCTGCCTCGCCAATTAATGTCGGGTCGACACCAATCCGCGGTGGTACTTTCACTGCATTTGCTGTCGGCATTTGAACCGTTTCAGTTAGCTCGGCTTCCTGCAAACCCGCATCGTAAACCATATAAACTGGACCCTGTGGTTCGGTCATCATGATAGAGTAGGCCCGGGCAAATGCATCGGGAACGCCATGGATGCTGGTTGGCTGATAATCCCATTTTGTATAATCGCGGACCGCAGACCCTTGGGCAAATGCGGTGTGAATCCAATCTATAAAAGGACGACGTAACTTTTCGTCCATTGGGCCAGTCGCGCCCATCACGAATACCGGGCAACGATCTATATAGGCGTAGTAAATGGCGAGTGGCGCGTGCAGCAAGCCCACTACGTTATGTACGATCGCTGGCATTGGTTTTCCAGTTGCCTTGGCGTAACCATGGGCAATCTGTACGGCTATTTTTTCATGATTGCATAGGATCATTGGTGGGTCGTTTTCACCGTAATTCACCAAGCTGTCATGAAGGCCCCGATAGCTCGCCCCAGGGTTGAGCGGGATTGCGGGAAAGTCATACATTTTGATCATGTCGACAATGATGTCGGACTGATAGCGGGTGTTAGATTTACGGACGCCGGAACCGTTACTCATACCGTTAGCCTCATGATTTAGTAATTACGCCTTGCTAAGGCTAGGCCAGAATAGCAGGCCTATGCTACATAGACCATGTCCTCTGGTGGGCACCCTTTCCTTTGCGACACTCGCCGCATATCATCTCGAAAATGCGGCATAGATTACCGACGACATTTGATTATGGAGCGTAAAAAATGGTTCAAAAATTCGGTATCGGACAGCCTGTTCCGAGAACGGAAGACCCCCGATTGCTGACAGGCAGCGGTCGGTATATGGATGATAATACACTTCCTCGGCAGGTCCGAGCCTACATTCTACGCTCACCCCACGCGCACGCAAAAATTTGCTCCATAGATATTGGTGCTGCCAAATCGGCGCCGGGCGTTATAGAAATTCTGACCGGACAGAATTATGTAGATGACGGGTATGGCATTCTTGAGTGTACACCTAAACAAAAGCGTGCTGATGGCTCGCCCATGTTTGAACCAGAAAATAGAGTTTTGGTCTTGGACGAGGTCAAGATGGTGGGTGACTATGTGGCTCTTGTTGTCGCCGAGACAATTGACCAAGCCAAAGATGCAGCAGAGTTAATTGAGATCGATTATGAGATTAGGCCAGCCGTATGTACACCCTACGAAGCTGCGCAGTCTGATTCACCTAAGATTTGGGCTAATGCTGTTGACAACCACTGTTTCACTCACTCCGTAGGTGACAAGGAAGCTACAGAGGCCGCATTTCAAAATGCGGCCCATGTGGTGAAAGGCCGTTTGCCGGTTAATCGTAGCGCTCATATGACCATGGAGCCACGTGGTGCCCTCGGTGATTATAATTCGGGTACAGACTTTTGGACGCTCTATACTGGTTGCCACTATCCCTGGCAGATGCGGACTGAATTGACACAAAAAATCTTTCACATCCCAGAAAGTAAAATGCGGGTTGTTGCAGGAGATATGGGGGGTAGCTTTGGTTTGCGTGGAGCAACTTATCGCGAACACGTTTTGGTATTATGGGCTTCTAAGCGGATCGGGCGACCGGTAAAATGGGTATGTGAGCGGTCAGAAGGCTTCATGAGTGATCATCATGGCCGTGACGTCTATTGGGAAGGTGAAATAGCCCTTGATGAGAACGGTAAGTTTCTGGGTGTGCGTGCGAATAGCTATGCAAATGTCGGTGCTTATTTGGCGGGTAAGGGTACGCTTCCACCTATCGCCAATCTTGGGACGATGGCTGGAACCTATGTAATTCCAGCGATGCATGTGGACGTAACCGCTGTGTTTACCAATACAAACCCTGTCTGCCCATTTAGAGGAAATGGCCGCCCCGAGGCCTCTTACGTTATTGAACGGCTTATCGATTTAGCGGCGGTTGAAGTCGGTATAGACGCCGCGGAACTTCGCCGGATCAATCAAATTACTCCCGATGCGCTCCCCTACAAGACTGCGCTTACTTTTACATATGACAGTGGTCATTTTGGC
This sequence comes from uncultured Rhodospirillaceae bacterium, assembly GCA_964479475.1. Classification (GTDB taxonomy): domain Bacteria; phylum Pseudomonadota; class Alphaproteobacteria; order MPNO01; family UBA2964; genus JAQBTY01. Next base: position 83,613 of record CAYZMI010000001.1, read on the forward strand.
GACAATCTCGAAAAGGCCCTTGATATGGCGGGCTATACGGAATTTTCTAATCGCCGAGAAGAATCGAGAAAAAACGGAAAATTGCGCGGTATTGGACTCTCCAATAGCATCGAGCGCGCCGGAGTGCCTAGCTTAGAGTCCGCGGAGATCCGTTTTAGTCCATCCGGTAGTGTGACGCTTTATGCCGGTTCTAGCCAGCAGGGGCAGGGACATGAGACAGTTTACAAGCAAATCATGTGCGACACACTTGGTCTAGACATCGACGATATCTCATTTGATGAGGGTGATACGGCTCTACTCGCATTTGGCGGAGGCACTGGTGGCTCACGCTCGGCCACTCTCGGTGGTAGTACGGTCTTCAAATGCTCGGAGAAGGTACTCGAAAAGGCCACTACGATTGCGGCGCATATGTTGGAAGCGGCAGAAGCAGATATCGAATTCGATGATGGTAAATTTGTCGTGGCGGGTACTGACCGGGCCATAAATCTGACAGACGTTGCCAAAGAGTCCTATAAACCGGGAACTATGCCGCCGGCCATCGAACCTGGCCTTTCGGCGATGATGACCTACGAGACTTCAGCGCAAAACTTTCCTAATGGCTGCCATATTTGCGAAGTGGAGGTCGACGAAGACACCGGCGAGATCGATATTGTCCAGTATAGCGTAGTGGACGATGTAGGCACCGTTCTGAACCCTCTCACTCTCAAAGGCCAGATACAAGGTGGTGTAGCACACGGGGTAGGACAGGCATTGTTGGAAGAAATTATTTATGAGCCTGGGAGCGGCCAACTCGTTACCGGGTCTTTCATGGATTATACCATGCCGCGGGCTGACAATATGAGTTATGTGGATGTGTTGAGTAATCCACATCCAACCGAGACGAACCCTCTGGGGGTTAAAGGCGCTGGTGAGGCGGGTACTGTTGGGGCTGTACCATGCGTAATGAACGCAGTGATCCATGCGCTGTCGGTTTACGGCGTTACCCATATGGACATGCCAGCAACGCCAGCGAAGGTCTGGCAGATCATTCATGA
>CAYZMI010000001.1:84746-90595 GCA_964479475.1 uncultured Rhodospirillaceae bacterium
TTATCAGATTCGCCTTTGATGCCGATGCCGCGCCATTCTACAAGCGTTTTATTCGGCCCTAATGGGGTCGAGGTGTCTATTCGGATTACGGTGGCGCGGCACAAGATGTTGGTATCTGGAAAAATTTTTACGGTCCGAAATTCGTTTGGTTGCATGCCGGGCAGTGGGGAGTTGTCGCGTTGCGCCCACCCTTTAATATTGGAATAGGTCTGTTGCATTGGGTTAAGTGTTCCGTGTCCACCCGGATAAAGGCGCCATTTACGCTCGCCATACCCTTTACTCTTCATAGCGACGTTACGGTTCACATAATGAAGATACTCGTGATAGGTCTCCATATTGGTTTCGTGCCATTGTTTCCAATTTACGTTGAGCACGGTCTGGTGATAGTGGAACACCTCCAGCGGTTCGGCCCCCATGACGTCTTCGACGTTTTCAAGCGCATCTCCCACATAGTCGTCGAGGTTTGGCGCATTGTCATCTAGGTTGACGAAGACCATACCAAGCCGGACACCGGTACGAACTTCCCGCAATCCTCGATTTTTTTTACAGATTCCACTTTCTTCATATGCGGTTTCCCGCGGTATTGCGATGCACTCGCCTTTAGAGTTGAACGCCCATCGGTGAAACAAGCAGATCCACTGTTTTGCGTTTCCGCTTGGTTCACGTAAGACCAGCGCCGAGCGATGTGAACAAGCATTTATAAAACTTCGAATCTGGTTGTCTTCACTGCGCGTCACTATTAAAGGGACGCCCGCGTGGTTGATGCATCTATAATCGTTGATTTCTGGAATTTCACTTTCATGACAGGCAAACTTCCATGTCGTCTTTTTTATTTTTACCAATTCTTCGTCGAATAATGTCTGATCCGTATAAACAAGCGAATTCACATAATCTTTGGAAGAAACAGGTGGTGGTGTTTCCCATTCACGGGCGGTAGTCGACATTACGCCTCCGCGGTTTGCTATACTTGTCGTTGACGGTAGAGCGCAGGACTTACGCGGTCAATCAACATTGTCCTAATACGTTATTTTGAACTTTTGTTGGCGCAAACCGTGCTAAATCAATTTTCGCAGTAGCTTCTGCATGTCGGATTGCGGAATTTCCTAGTAGTGTTTCCAGGAACCAGTTCGAATATTTTTTTAAATCGCCACGACCTTCCAGACGGCGCGTGGGTCCAGCGTTAAATTTCCCGTACATGAGTTTGCCGATGCCGAATTTGAACGCGTAATTGGGTGTCAACCCCATGCGGACATCAGCTACCACAACGGTGTTGCCATCCAACATAATGCGATAAAAGCCATGGCTGAATTTTGCGATTTTTAGGGTGCGGGATTTACTTGTTTCGCAGGCTCCCAAATGTAAATTCCTGGTGTATCCGTAAAGCGTTGCTACTTCAGAGCTGCCGAATACTGGCATATATAAATTGAAATACCGGTTATTGCTAATTCCAATGATCCGCCAAACAAGCGAATTAAATGGTGTTGGAATTGCAATCATTTGTTCTACTTCGACTTTATTCTTGGCCCATAACGCTTCTGCACGCGCCGTCATCCATTGTTGTACCATTGCTGTCCAGCCCAAATAAGCGGTGGACAGGATCAAACAAACGACTAATGCCTTTCCGAATTGTGGGGACCAAACTGAAGCCTTAAACGCCCACGTGGTCACCAGAAGTAATGGCAAAGTGTAGAGGGGGTCGATAATGAAAATAGATCCTAACCCGACGGGGTTGGAAAATATTGGCCAGAAAAGGCGGGTGCCATATACGGTGATGGCATCCAGAAGTGCGTGAGTGGAAAGACATAAAAACACTAAGCAGTAGGCACTTATACGATTGTCTTGAAGATTGTTTTTGAAGAGGCGCCTAACCGTTTCGCCTAAAATTGGGGTTATGGCCGTATGCACAAACAAAGAATGAGTCCAGCTACGGTGTTGTACAAAGGCTTCTATTGGATCCGTCGGTGAGAGAAATACATCAAGGTCGGGTAGGGTGCCCAATATACCTCCGGTTAGGGCGGCTTTCCTCGGTCCAATTTTCCGGCCCAAGATCGCGACTCCAACGCAGGCGCCTAAAGCAAATTGAGTAATGCTATCCATTTAATTTTTGCGAAAGATTTGCTGACGATGTTAATTGTTGGTTTTTCAACACACCTGGTGAGAGACTGTAAAGACGCTTCAATTGTATTTTTCGAGTATGGAGGCAAATTTTATGCCAGATGATCTATGGCGTTGGGCAGCATTAGACATCGCAAAAGGCGTGCGTACGAGAACTATTTCAGCGCGGGAAGCGGCAGAAAGCTGTCTTACCCGTCTTGACGACATCAACCCCTCAATCAATGCGGTTGTCGATATTCTGGTGGATGAAGCACTCGCTGCTGCAGACAAGGCGGATAATGTGGTGAAGCAAGGCGCATTGCTTGGCCCGCTACATGGGGTTCCTGTGACCCTAAAAATCAATACCGACTATGCGGGTCGGGCGACAACTAATGGCGTTGTTGCATTTAAGGACTTTATCGCCAAGCAAGACAGTGTAACGGCCGAGTGTCTAAAAAGGGCCGGTGCCATCATCATCGGGCGTACGAACGTTCCTGCCTTTTCTACCAGGTTCTTTACTGACAACGCCTTGCACGGGCGGACCATAAACCCGTGGGATGCCGATATTACGCCTGGTGGATCCAGCGGTGGTGCCGCCGCCGCGGTAGCTGCTGGAATTGGACCTGTTGGGCACGGCAACGATCGGGCTGGTTCGGTACGATATCCTGCGTATGCATGCGGGGTAACGGGCCTTCGTCCTACTGTTGGGCGAGTTCCAAATTACAATCCCAGTAGTAAACAGGAACGGGGAGTATTTTCACAAATTACTGCCGTGCAGGGGCCACTCGCCAGGTGTGTTGCTGATATCGGTTTAGCTTTAAAGGCACTAACTGCATTTGATAATCGCGATCCGTGGAGCATACCTGAGCCTTACCCATTGCCGGCACTGAATTGTCCTATTACTGTAGCGCTGGTGACTGCCGATGAAAATGCAGATGCAGATCCGGCCGTTTCCAAAGCCCTCAATCAGGCAGCAGGTTGGTTACAAGATGCAGGTTATCGCGTAGAAGCAACCGCGCCGCCTCATATCAAGGAAGCGGCAAGCCTCTTTTGGTCCCTGATGCTTACCGAGGAGGGAATGATCGCCGACAAATCTGGATCTTCATCGGCTAGTAGTATCGATAAGCTGGGTGACCAGGCGGTAATTAAGGCTCGCCATTCAACCATGGCTAACTGCAAGATTTTGGATTATGGAGAATTTATTCATGGTTTTGCGCGCAGGACTACGATTTTACGTGACTGGCTAAAATTTCTCGAGAAATATCCCGTTATACTAATGCCGGTTTCATGGAAGCTACCGTTCCCGTTTGATCACGACCAACAGGGCGATGCCGCATTGGGCGAATTGTTGTTGGCACATGAACCTATGACCGCGGTTTCTCTTTTAGGTTTGCCGGGTCTCGCAGTCCCAACGGGTAACGCGGATGGAGTGCCTGTTGGTGTACAAATTGTTGCGGACCGGTTTTGTGAAGACAGGTGTCTTGCGGTCGGCGAGATTATCGAGGCGCGGGCTTCCTCTAAGACGCCTATCGAACCAAAAATTTGAATGTCTTCAGGTAATCCGCCCACCGGGTAAGTGTGGAAATGCGCTGAATTCATGGGGTAAGTTTACCGGGGTGGCCGGGGTGACACATTCGGGTCTCAGTTCTTCTAAACTAGTGACGCCGATCAACCCCATCGTCGTGCTAATCTCACGTTCAAGCAGTTCGAGGCACTGGACTACGCCCTTAGCCCCCCCCGCCCCGAGTGCCCACGCTTGCAATCGTCCAATTCCGACCGCTTTTGCACCCAGCGCGATCGCTTTGACTATGTCGGTTCCGCGGGTAAAACCTCCGTCGATGAAAACGTCCGCTTTTCCATCCACGGCTTCGACGATTTCTGGAAGCATCTGAATATTGCCCAGCACGTGGTCTAGTTGCCGGCCTCCATGGTTGGAAATGTAAACACCGTCGACGCCATTCTCTACTGCAGTCGATGCGTCTTCGGCCGTCATAACGCCCTTGAGCAAGAACGGTAAATCACCGATTTCGTCCTTGATCATTTTAACGGTATCCCAGGTGATTTTCTTTTGCCACTCCCGTGCGGGAACTCTTCGAAGCGCCAATTGAGCCGGGTTGAGGCGTTCACGATTACCGTAAAAGGCGGAATCGACTGTTAAAGTAACTGCGCTATATTTGGAACGCACCACTCGCCTGACTAATTCCTTGATCCAATCGTCATCGCCGCGCACATATATTTGGAATACCTTTGGGTGAGGGGAGTTTTTTGCAACTTCCTCTAAATTAGGCTGGGTCACTGTTGAGAGAAAATTAATACTACCGAATTCTTCCGCAGCGTCGTCGACATCCAGTGCGCCGTTAGGCGAGAAGCGCTCTATACCACCCATAGGTGCTAAGAGAACTGGCATTCGTAACTTATGACCGAAAAATTCCGTTTCGATGTTGATATCACTGACATCTCGACAGATTCGGGGACGGAAGGCGAGTGAATCCAAGGACATGCGGTTGCGACGTAGGGACGTTTCACTTTCTGCGGCACCACAAATGTAATCCCAGTTGTCTTGGTCTAAATTACGCCGCGCCATCAAAATCATGTCGTGGGTAGTTTGAAAAATTGCGTCTGCCATGGTTTGTCGCGTCGCCTTCCGTGAAGAGGGTTAGGTATTTTGATTAGGTAATTCGACCGCCAGGTAAATGTGGAAATGCACTCATCTCGTGGCTGGGACCCACGGGGTGGCCCGCGCCAAGATAACTTTCATCAAGACCCGCAAGTGACGTCACGCCCAAAAGACCCATGGCAATTGTTAACTCGTCCCGAAGGATATCCAAACAATTTTCCAGCCCTGACTGACCGCCCGCTGCCAGTGCCCATGCCTGCATTTTACCAATGCCAACTGCATTGGCGCCTAGCGCAATGGCTTTGATAATATCGGTGCCGCGAGTAAACCCGCCGTCCACAAAGACCTCCGCCTTTCCGTCCACAGCCTCGACGATGTCTTTAAGAATGGAAATTGTGCCCCGATCATGATCAAGTTGCCGTCCTCCGTGATTTGAAACGTATATAGCAGCGGCACCATGCTCAATTCCGATAATTGCATCTTCCGGTGTACCCACACCTTTCAAGATAATCGGGCCATCCCAAAATTCTGCGATTTCATCGTAAATGTCCCAACTTAGACCTGCTATATATTCTCGGCCGGTGGCGTTGCGTCGACCGGGTGGTTCCCAGCCCGCCATGAGCTGTCGTTCGCGATTGCTATAAACTGCTGTATCGACCGTGATGGCGAGCGCTTTATATTGATTTTCTTTTACACGACCCAATAGGTCCTCGGTCCAGGGTCGATCACCGCGTACGTAGATCTGATAAAATTTTGGGTGCAGGCTATTTACGGCGATTTCTTCCAAACTTGGTTGTGTGTGTCCACTGAGGATATTGATGAGTCCTTTTTCCTCAGCCGCTTCATCGACTGCCATTCCTCCAGCCGGTGTAACAATTTGTAGAGAAGCCATCGGCGCAAGAAATAACGGCATCGATGACGGATAACCAAGTATTGTTGTAGTTAAATCAATTTCGGAAACATCTCGGAGAACACGTGGGCGTAAAGCGATGCTGTCGAGTGCTTGACGGTTGCGACGCATGGATGTCTCGGTTTCGCTACCGCCGGCCAAATAATCCCACACGGCGCCATTGGCATTACGCCGTGCACGAACAATGATTTCATGGTTTGTTTCAAATTCCATCGTACTGCATCTTCA
>CAYZMI010000001.1:90695-93882 GCA_964479475.1 uncultured Rhodospirillaceae bacterium
GGGCTTGCACTTATTCGCGGTATTCCGGTGGGTCGGTATACGCGATTGCAAACAGCAATTGCTTTCTGGTGCATAGGCCTGTGTATAGGCGATCCTGTTTCTCAGAACGCTAAGGGGCATTTGCTCGGACACGTTGCAGATCTAGGCGGGACATCATTTAAAAATCCCAAAAATAGAGGATATCAAACCCACGACGGGCTGCCCTTTCATTGCGATTCTTGCGATGTGGTTGGCTTGCTCTGCCTCCACCCCTCTAAATCGGGTGGCAAAAGCACCGTTGCAAGTTCACTTGCGATTTATAATGAAATTTTGAAACGACGACCGGAGATTGCTGCAGCATTGGCAGAACCAATTTACCGCGATCGACGTAACGAAATTCCCGAAGGTAAGGGTCCGTGGTTTCAAATGCCTGTATTCAATTTTTTTAAAAATTATCTGACCGTGAGTTGGCAGGGCGGTTATATTCGTTCAGCGCAACGATTCGAAGAATTGCCGCGGCATTCCCAGAATTTGCGCGATGGTATTGAATTGTTCAGCGATTTGGCGCGGGATTTGGCATACTCAATGGATTTTAGGCAGGGTGATGCTCAATTTCTTCACAACCATGTTACAGTTCATTCTCGGACAGAATATCAGGATTACCCGGACTTTGAGAGAAAAAGGCATTTGCTCCGGCTGTGGCTGGCAACTCCCGACGGCAGACCATTGCCAAAGGCGTTTCATGACCGTTATGGTCATCTGAAACCCGGGGAAAGACCGGCAGGCGGAATTATTGTAGAAGAGACTGTATTTAAGGCGCCGTTAGAGGCAGAATAGGGCTAAGAAGGGCCATGTAACATATGCGATTAGGCTAGGCCTAGGAAAAGGAGAGCGAAATGGAACTACCAACAAGTGATCGCTACCATGCGACGGAGGTCGATAGTTTTGATACAGAAAAACTTTTGGTCAACGCGGCGCGGCAACGGGATGCTCGTAATCTAAATGATTTTCCCATTTTCGACTCGGACGCGCATCATTATGAAAGCGAATCCATTCAAGAAATTATCGATTATATCGATGACGACATAATTAACCATTTGGCACGCGCAAACCCGGCCGTTATCTCGACGGGTCGGGGGGGATACCAGCCTATGGGCGGCCGGATTACCCGCTATCCGTTACGTAAGATTGAAGAAACGCCGGCCGATGGAGTCCACCGTGATGTCCATTTATCGAGGAGATGGATGGACGCGATGGGAATTGACTATATAGGACTATTTCCCACAGGCATGCTTGGCATCGGTCTAATTCCTCAAAAAGAAATCGAAGTTGCTTATGCACGCGCTTATATGAAGTGGATGTGTGAACGAATTCTGCCGAAAGACAATCGGGTAAAAGGGTATGTTTTCTTACCGTTCAACAGCCCGGAGGAATCTTACGAAATTGCACAGGAGTTCGGAGACAAGGAAGGTGTCATCGGGTTCCTCATTACGAGCCCACGTTATAAGGCGATTCATGACAATGCCTATATGAAGACTTATAGCTACATTGAAGAAACCGGTAAGCCGTTGATCTTCCATTCGGGTGTAAATTGGAATGATCCTCTGTTTTCGGTTACTAACCGATTCATCGCGGCTCACGCGCTTGGTTTCACGCTGTATAACGTGGTTCACATGTGCAACTGGATTTGCAATGCGCTCAATGAACGGTTCCCAAAACTTAACGTTGTTTGGACGGAGTCCGGTCTCGCTTGGGTGCCTTGGTTGGCGCAAAGGCTTGATAACGACTACAAGATGCGCACATCTGAGTGCCCTGGCCTTACAAAGCTGCCCAGCGAATACATGAAAGATATGTATTATACTTCGCAGCCGATGGAAATGCCGAACGATCTTTCGTTCCTCGAGAGTACGTTCAAAATGATCGATGCTGAAAATCAGCTTCTTTATGCATCTGACTATCCTCATTGGGATGCCGATTTGCCGAATACAATCTATGATTTGCCGTTCCTTGATGAAACGGCCAAGCGTAAGATTCTCGGTGGAAACGCTATTAAAATTTTCAATCTTGACGTTTCCGAGCGGTATCCGGATTACAAGGCGGCTTAATTTCGCCGTTTCACTCTCCAACGAAGGCCGGGTTAGCGCCCGGCCTTCGTAATTCCGTCGGTTTGGCGGCACAGGAATAACTAACACGCAACGCAACCAGTGAGGTTAAGAAAGATGGCTAAAGATATCCTTGTCGGTAAGGCTGCTGATTTCAAAGATGGTGACAAAAAGATAATTCCGAACGGGCAAAGCGAAATTGGTATCTATCACGTCAACGGCAAGTGGCATGCTTATCAGAATTTATGTCCACATCAGGGTGGTCCCGCTTGCGAAGGATTGTTGATGGCCAAGGTCGAAGAAATTATTGCAGAGGATAAAACCTACAAAGGCATGCGTTTTAATCACGATGAAATGCACATCGTATGCCCGTGGCATGGCTGGGAGTTCAATATCGAAGATGGTGTCGCATGCGGTGACAAGACACATAAACTCCGGAAATACGAAGTGGAGCTTCGTGGAGATGATGTCTATGTCAAAGCATGAAGACCCCCGTATAGCAGACCTCCCGGAAGGGGGGGAAGTTATTGCTCATATACCGGATGAAGAGTTGGCAATCCGTGCATTTGCAAAAAAAATTCTTGAATTGCCAGATGGGGAGGCAATTCCCGATGAGCTTGTTCAAGAGGGTATGACTGCACTTGTTCGCCTTTATGCGGTCAAATTCCAGCTTGGCGAACGATGGCCACCGTTTCCAGAAAACAACACGGTACCCGCAACGGCGGCGATGATCATGTGCACCGCGATGATGCGTGCTGTAAATGTAGAGGTATTTGAACTAGGTATGTGGCAAAGTTGGTCCGGCGCTTAGTTACTTAAGAGTGCATAATGGAACTTCCTACGAGCGACTTTCACAAACAATCAATTAAAGAACTCGATACGACCAAGTTGCTCACAAATGCAGCTCGGCAACGTGACGCGCGTAACTATTCGGCATTTCCTATTGTGGATGTCGACTGTCATCACTACGAAAATGAGTCTATTCGCGAGATCGTCGAGTATTTTGATGATCCGGTAATCAAGCAGATGGGCCAGCTCTATACCGGCGGAGGTACTGGCGGCCAGACGCCATTTAATCCAGGCCTCGTTGGGTATCAGGACGTGGC
>CAYZMI010000001.1:93982-102980 GCA_964479475.1 uncultured Rhodospirillaceae bacterium
GGTTTCATGGTCGTGTCGGTGCGCTATAACGCGGTTCACAACAACGCCTACATGAAAACTTATTCGTTGATGGAGGAAATGGGTAAGCCGCTCGGTTTTCACAGCAACTACAATTGGAACGACCGACTAGTCGGGAATAGCAACCGTTTCTTAGTGACCCATGCGTTGGGTTTTACCATGTATAATTGCGTCCACCTTTGTAACTGGATCATTAACGGGCTTCCCGAACGCTTTCCCAAGCTTAAGACAATTTGGATAGAATCTGGCCTAGCCTGGGTGCCGTGGATCATGCAGCGTCTCGACAACGACTACAAAATGCGATGGTCGGAAGGTCCGTCTCTTAAGAAGCTGCCCAGCGAATATATGCGCGATATGTATTTTACGAGCCAGCCCATGGAAAAGCCAAATCGTATGGACGTGCTGGAAATGACATTTGATTTGATCGATGCCGAAAATCAGCTGTTGTGGGCATCCGATTATCCACATTGGGACATGGATGTGCCCAGTGTGGTCTACGATTTACCGTTCCTGGATGAGCCGACGAAACACAAAATCTTAGGCGGTAATGCGATTAAACTATTTAACCTTGATGTAAGCAAACGTTTCCCAGATCACAAGGTGGTATGACTCGGCCGGTAATGCGAACAGAATCTGAATCGCTTACGCAGGGGCTCATCAAACTGATCCGAGACAAATCCGTTAAAGTGGGAGATCTGGAACAGACGGCGCTATTTACACTAGATGCTCTAGCAAACACGATTGCTGGCCGTAATAGCGAACCTGGTCGCAAACTTATCGAATGGGGCCAAGGACGCTTATCGGAAGCTGGCCGCTTAGCATTCATGATGGGTGCTCTCACTCATATTCTTGAGGTTGATGACGTACACCGAGCATCCGTCGTTCATACCGGTGCCGTAACTGTTCCTGCGGTGTTAGCCCTCGCCAGTGGTAGGGATATTCCCGGCGAAACAATCTTACGGGCCGTGCTTTATGGCTTTGAGGCGACCTGTCGGGTCGGTATGGCGGTAGGGCCCACCCATTATAAAACTTGGCATAATACTGCCACCTGTGGGCCTTATGGATCCGCTATGGCTGCTGCTACTATTTTGGCGCTTGATGATGAGCAGACTATGCACGCTCTTGGAAATGCCGGAACCCAGTCCGGTGGTGTTTGGGAATTCTTGAAATCTGGCGCTATGAGCAAACATTTGCATGCGGGACGAGCGGCGGAGGCTGGTGTTCTGGCGGCTGAACTTGCCGCCCTCGGCTTCACTGGTCCACCTACAATTCTTGAAGGGTCTACGGGATTTTTTGCTGCCGCTTGTCCAGATGCTAATCCGGCGGCCGTTTTACATGCTCCTGATGACGCGTGGCAGGTACATCTAACGTCTATAAAACCATGGCCTTCCTGCCGCCACACTCACCCCACCATCGATGCTGCACTCGTGTTATCAGGTAAGGTTGATCTCGCCACAGTCTCCAATATCGACGTATTTACCTATGATGCCGCTATCGATGTATGTGACCGTCCCGTTGCAAATTCCGATTACGAGGCCAAGTTTTCATTGCAACACTGTGTCGTCGCGGCTTTGCAACGGGGAAAGATGGATTTCGCGGCCTTTGGAGATGAGGCCCGCGCCAAAGCGATACCGTTTGTGGCAAAGGTCAAATTGCAAACCGCAGAGCCCTTTGCAACAGCTTATCCATTGGCGTGGGGAGCGGGGGTTAGTGTTGAACTCGCTGATGGTTCCTTGGTTAAGTCTGTAAAAGAGCAATGCAAGGGTGACCCTGAAGCAGCGCTTACAGCAGACGAAATGGTAGCGAAGGCTAAAGACTTGATGCGATTTGGTGGGATAAACGATTCCGCGCGCATTATAGATAATGTGTTAGGGCTAGCGAATGGCGGCCGACTCGAAAGTTTTGGTGATTTGCTATCGGCCTGAAACCAGCTCAAAACATGCGGCCTGAATGCAAAGAGAGGGTACGTAATGGGTAAATTTACTTTGAATGAATTGGCTGAACACCTAAATGAACTGCATCAAGGTGAAGATATACTGGTACTGCCTAATGCATGGGACGTGGTTAGCGCACGAGTACTGGTCGATGCTGGGTTTGAGGCAATTGCGACCACGAGTGGTGGCTGTGCCTTTTCGTTGGGATTTTGCGACGGAGAACACATTAGTCGCGCCGGTATGTTAGAAGTTGTGACGCGTATTGCAAATTCCGTCAATGTACCAGTCAGCGCTGACGTCGAGGCAGGTTATGGACCGTCATCGGAAGATGTGGCACTGACTATAAGGGGCGTTATTGAGGCTGGTGCCGTTGGCGCTAATATAGAAGATAGCGACAAGCTCAATCCTGGTCATTTAATTCCCTTTGAATTGGCTGTCAAACGCATCGGTGCCGGACGCGCGGCGGCGGATCAGGCAGGTGTGCCCGTTGTAATCAATGCAAGAGTTGATGGTTTTCACTACGGAAATGACGATACGGTGTTTGATGACGTTATCCGGCGTGCCAACGCCTATCTCGAAGCTGGCGCGACCTGCGCATTCATACCGTTTATTTCTGATAGTGATTTGATAGGCCGGGTGGCCGCGGCTATTGATGGACCTATAAATATCCTCGCGGGGCCTGATACGCCTTCCGTGCAAAATCTAAAAAAATTGGGTGTTCGTCGGTTGACGGTCGGTAGTAGCTTTGCAAAAGCTGCACTTAAGGTTTTGCAGGAGAGCGCCCGGGAGCTCCAAACCTCCGGTACGTTTGAATTTACCAGGGGTGTGTTGAGCCAAAATGACGTTCACCGGATACTCACACACTAAATTGTGCTGATTAGGAACTGCTATGAGCGATGCTATTGCCGTGCCTGCCGCTGTTAAGTCAATCCTTGCTAGCCTTAGAGGTGATGAGCTTTTAATTGAATACGACTGGGGTGGCTGGCTTACTGTAAACGCACCGTACGAAGAAGTAGGGTTTACCCAAAAAGATGTATTTACCCGATTTAATCGCAACGGTTACGATTGGGATATTCAAGGCATTTTATATACGCCGGACATAGAGGTTGATGAGGATATAGCCATGGTATTCTTCCATGGCGGGGCTGGCAGTTCTTACGGAAAAGACAAAACGCCAGATGGACGGCCCGGCCTACCACGGGTTTTGGCTGCTCAAGGATTCACTGTTCTTAACCTAACTTATCCTGGACACTATCCACCCGGTGGTAAATGGGTGGAAAGTGTAGAGGAACGCCAACCTTGGTATTTACTGGATCAAAAGCTTAGTGAAGAAGAAATTTACGACCGTAATCTCAAGTGCACTTTTAATGTCATCATGCAAGGCTCAGCGCAATTGGTCGATGAATATTTGGTGGGTCGAAATATTTTGGCCCATGGCCATTCCACTGGTGGACCCATGGCGGCACATCTTTATCGCTTTACTAAAAAAGCAAGTGTAATCGGTATAATCGGTTGGGGCAGTGGCGGCCCAGATGGATGGCGTAAAGAATGGCGCGAGAAAACCGGCGCAGAGGATGACGGGCGTAAGGCATTGGATCAAATGTCGAAACGATCGGCCTCGGCATTCGCGGAGGCTGGCTACGTATCTGACCCCGAAATCTGCCCGTGGGGTGGGCCCGAGGGTTTCGTCAAATGGGCGGAGCCCTTGCGCTCACAAATGAAGACCGGTCTGTGCGACAACCAGCATATGGTAGTCCCTGAAATGCTGGAACAATATCCTGCAAAAACAGGTTTACCACGCAATGAATATTTTGATCATCTGGTTGACCCGGATGCCAATTGGCTCAAATCGATCAGCGTTCTGCTCATGGTCGGCAGTGATGATAAAGGTCATTGGGTGGCCGGAAATAAAATAGAAGACAAGCGTGAGATGTTTATGGGTAGAAAGTACGAAGCGGCTGGTGCCAAAGTACATGTTGTCTTTGTGCCTAAATACGGTCATTACGGTATGATGGAACTTCATAACGAAAAGATTGCCTATACTTGGCTTTGGGCCTTCAAGAACGGATATTTTCCGAGTTAGAAGGAGCACATCTTCTCAACTTGGACAGGCATAAGGTGGAACGGCGTTTTAACCGTCGACACCTCGTATGAAACCGCCATCAACCCGGGTGACTGTTCCGGTCACATAGCTAGCGGGTTGCGAAACAAGAAAGACTGCGACGTTGGCGAATTCTTGTACTGTGCCATAACGTCCTGCGGGAATTGTGGCGCGGGATTCGGCGCGAATTTGTTCCACATCCTTAGACTGGGTCTTAGCTGCATTTACGTCGATTGCATCGATACGGGCCGTATGAATGCGTCCGGGGAGTATGGAGTTTACGGTTATACCGTCGGCAGCTACTTCCCCAGCCAGAGTTTTTGCCCAGTTGGTGAGTGCTACTCGCAATGTGTTGGAAATTCCTAAATGAGGGATCGGCTGTACAGTTCCCGAACTCCCAATTACAAGAATTCTCCCCCAACCCTGATTTTTCATGCCGGGTACAAAGGCGTTGGTAATTTCTAGTTGGCTCAAGAACATAGGCCGGTATTGTTCTTCCCAGACAACCATTTCTACGTCCGAAACACTGCCGGGTGGTGGGCCGCCACCATTATTGATTACGATATCTAAGCCACCAAAATCATCTATACAATTCTGAGTGAGATTTTCTACAGACGCGGCATCTGCTAAATCAACTCCATAAAACTTTGCTGTAGAGCCGGTTGTCTCTGTTATTTCTCCAGCGGTCTTTTTTGCCACTGCTGGGTCACGTCCACACACTGCAACATTGGCCCCCTCTTTTGCCAAGGTTTCCGCAATTGCACGACCTATACCTCGTGTTGACCCCATGACAAGGGCACGTTTATCTTTTAGCCCGAAATCCAAAGCTCTCCCCCAATATGTTATTCGGTATTCCCGTTCCGCATCCGAACAATTTTCTCCAGCAAATTCCGAGATATTTAAAGATCTTAGAAACTGGTGTGAGATAAAGTACCAAAATTCTATGTTTGCGACATTTGATTCTAAGTGTCGTGTTGCCGCTTTTGGCGGGAAGCAAATTCCATGACGGGTGGGCTTAGGTGTCGCCGCAGAGACTTGGGATCAGCGGGCGGGACTTCACCAATAGGCTTGTCGCCCTTGATAGTAATCCGGTTCATTAGTCGCCGCTGTGGGTAGTAATCGTGTAGTGCTGAATGCTGGACTGATGGGTTGTGCCAAAACATAAAATCATCGACCTGCCAGCGATGACGATATTGATATTCATGAATATGAGTTTTACGAAAGAGAAGATCGAGAATAGTGCGGCTTTCATCCTCGTCCATACCCTTGATATAAAGCGTAAATTGTGGATTGACGTAAAGCGCCTTCTTTCCTGTTTCGGGAATAACGCGAACAATTGGGTGGGTGGATTTTGGATACATATCTTCGTACTTTCGTATCCGTTCGATTCCTTTTTGGTCAGCCGTAAACAATGTCTTGAAGGGCACAAAGTCGTGCACGGCTTCAAGTCCAGACAAAAATTGCTGCATTTTGTCTGATAAGCCTTCATAGACGGCTGTCATGCTACAAAATGCAGTATCTCCGCCCACCTGCGGCATTATTTTACAGCTTAACGCTGTTCCCCAGGGTGGGCATTCTCGAAATGTTTCGTCTGTGTGCCATATGTCCGTTGGAGGTGGTGGGTTGCCTTCTTTCTGGTCGTAAATGATGACTTCTGGTTCTTCTTCCGTACTGCTGGAGAAAGGATGTACGGTTAGTTCTCCAAAGTAACGACCAAACCTCTTTAGATCTTCTTGATCGATCTTTTGTTCGGGAAATATTAATACACCGTATTCCGCATGAAGTTCCCTAATTTTCACTACGGTTTGCGGGTCGAGTTGTTTAGTAAGATCTATACTGTTGATTTCAGCGCCTAGGAATACCCCTAACTTTCTGACGCTTAGCTGGGAGCCCGTGTCTTCGGAATGTGATGCTGTGTCACCCATCATTGTTTCCTGCAATGAGATCTAATTTAAACACATTATCGTATCACAGCCTAAGATACAGGGGACAGATTAAGTGTTGGCGTCCCTCAGTCCTGATATGGTGGCACGTGGCGATATCTGCTCCTGATCAATTTTGATCTCGATGAGAGATGGGCCAGCGCTCTGTTGGGCGCGTTTAAAAGCCGGGGCAAATTCTTTTGTAGCTTCCACTGTCTCACCATGCAGGCCATAAGCGCGAGCAAGTGCTGCAAAATCTGGATTTATCAGGTTCGTACCGCTGACACGGCCCGGGTAAAACTTCTCTTGATGCATCCGTATCGTCCCATAAGTACTATTGTTTACAACGATAAATACAATATTAAGGTTGTATTGCCGGGCGGTAGCTATTTCTTGGCCGCACATCAGAAAATCGCCGTCGCCATTCACCGATATGACAATCCTATCCGGCGACGCGATTTTTGCTGCTACTCCCGATGGAACGCCGTACCCCATGGACCCGCTTTGTGGTGCGAGTTCCGTTGGATAGTCTCTGTAACAGTAAAATCGGTGTACCCAGTTTGAAAAGTTACCCGCACCGTTTGCCATGATAGCGTTATCGGGTAGGCTATCGCTTAACCATTTGACGATAGCACCGAGGTCTACTTCTCCTTTCATAGGTGGAGGGATTATATTGTCTAAATGGTCCATCCGGGCTGCTTCGCGCCAGTCATTCCATGCAGGTGACAAAATTGGATCCAGAGCTCGCGCTGTTGCAGAAAATTGTGGCATACCAGAATTGATCCCAAGGTCGGGCTGGTATACACGGGCAATCTCGTCCAGACCGGCGGCAACATGGATAAATGTCTGATTGGGATTGGGTAGAGAAAATCGCTCATAACCGTTTGTTATGATCTCGCTCATTTGTGCGCCAACTAAAAGTAATAAATCCGCATCTTGAAGGCGTTTAGAAAGCGGCGGGTTAATTCCTAATCCCACATCACCTGCATAGTTAGGATGTCGATTGTCGAATAGGTCCTGACGTCGAAATGCCGCGGCGACAGGTAAATCATTTGCTTCAATGAATTGCTGAAAGTCTTGGCATGCTTCTGGTGTCCATCCACTGCCGCCAACGATAACGAGCGGACGTTCAGCCTTGGATAATCGTTCACGTAGTTCATCCATCGCGGCGGGGCCTGGCGAAGGTAAAGTAGGCTTATAGCGGCGAGCGTCGTCTGCAGCTGCCATTTCTTTTTGCATATCTTCGGGGAGTGCGAGTACTACGGGACCAGGCCTACCGGATGTTGCCACGTGAAAAGCACGGGCAACCATTTCCGGTATGCGTGCGGGGTTGTCGATTTGGCTCACCCATTTACAAAGCGGCGCATACATTTGACGGAATTCGACTTCCTGAAAGGCCTCTCGATCCATCATTGAACGACCTACCTGTCCGACAAATAAAATGACCGGAGTGGAATCCTGATGGGCTGTGTGAATGCCGAGACTGGCGTTTGTTGCGCCTGGACCCCGCGTAACAAAACAGATTCCGGGTTGGCCGCGCAGTTTGCCGTACGCGTCGGCCATATACGCGGCGCCGCCTTCCTGCCGGCATATCACTAGCTTTATGTCATTACGTGCATCGTAAAGCGCATCAAGGGTTGCGAGATAGCTTTCTCCGGGAACACAGAAAATCGTGTCAACGCCATGAATCCGCAACTGGTCGACCAAAATTTGGGCGCCACTTCGTAGGTTTGTTGTTTTGGTCATAAGGTGATGAACTCGTCAATGAATATGGTATAGCGCTGGAGTTTTGGTTTGTCCGCGTCATCAGCGTTAACGTAACTGATAGAACTCTTTCCTTTGAACGATTGTGGTAAAATCATCACGCGGGAGAAACAACCCGGACGATCTGGCGGGGCATACGCAAGTACGGGATCTGGACCGGTTTCGAACCATGCTTCGCCCGGTGCAACATCAGTCGTTTGTCCATTAGTTTCCACTCTAAATCCTCCCTCAAGCAAACACCGTATTCCGGGACCTTGGTGCGTATGTGTGTAGGCTATTCCGCCTGGAGGAAGGTCGACCCGGTCGCATCGAATTAAGTAATGACCAGCTGGATCTAGCTCTATGTCTGATGACATCAGTAGTGTTGTAGAAGCGTCCTCATTCTTTAACTCCAATTTAGGAGTTCCCAATCCAACTAGTTCATAACGTAAAATTAAAGTACCTTCTGATCCGGCTTGCACAGAAATTTCTTTTGCGCTGAACCAGGCAGAGTTTTCTGACAAAGTAGCTGTGTTTTTCTCTGTTGCGACAGTTGCCATTCCAGACTTTACATATAAAACGCGATTGATCGGTTTAAGAGACAATCCAGTTGACGCTCTTGCGCCTAAACGATCTTCAAACAAATTCAGCGAAAATCGAGCCATTGATTACGTCTTCGGGGACCAGGGAGCAGGTAACAGTGTTTTATTTTCCTGGTGGCGGATTAAGGGCAGTATTTTGGGTAAAAAAGACTGCCAGTCTTTGTTTTTTGCTAGCTCGGAGCGGCGGCGGTCTCGTTCCGCATAACTTTCATAAGCCCACATATGTACGATCTGATTTTGCGGTCCAAAGTCGGTCGAGTACCAGCCTACTAATTTACCCAAAATAGGCTCCTGTACCTTGAGGCCCTCGTCTTCATAATAACGCATGTATTCCGTCACTTTCCCTGGGTGCAGCGTATAAGTGCGTTGTTCGATGATCATATCTTTGCTTTCATAATACCGCTGATTAAGTCATATCATCACAGTGTTCGGAGCGCGGCAACCGATGCGTAATTTCTGACAATTGTTGACCCGAGCGTTCGATCCGTTATCTTCTCGCCCATTACCACTCAGCCCTTCCTGGGAAGCCATGAAACATCATAAAGTTCAAGTTTATCCATCAAACCAAATCCTTCCACGCGAAGAGCAGTTAGCGTGGAAAATTGCTGAAGTTGCTTGCGATCCTGTCCCTATCGAACCTGACGTCAAGGATATGGTGATAAATCGCGTTATCGATAA
>CAYZMI010000001.1:103080-113612 GCA_964479475.1 uncultured Rhodospirillaceae bacterium
GCACAGCAACTAGGTAAGGGTGGCAAAGAGTTGCTTGCAGGAATAGTTACCGGATATGAAATTCAGGTCGACCTTGTGTACGGGATTTGCCTTCACGAACACAAAATCGATCATATCGCTCATATCGGCCCGTCTGCTACGGCTGGGATTGGAACTTTACTCGGACTACCCGCTCCAACCATATACCAGTCTGTTCAGCAAGGGTTGCACGTCACCACGACGACGCGTCAATCGCGAAAGGGAGAAATTTCCAGTTGGAAGGCTTTTGCTCCCGCTCATGCAGGCAAACTCGCGATAGAGGCGGTCGACAGGTGTATGCGTGGTGAGGGGGCGCCGTCGCCTATTTACGAGGGGGAAGATGGGGTTATTGCTTGGATGCTGAGTGGGCCCAAAGCTGTCTATACCGTACCGCTACCGGAACCGGGCGAACCTAAGCGCGCGATTTTGGAATCTTTTACCAAGGAACATTCGGCTGAATATCAAAGCCAAGCTTTGATCGATTTGGCTTTTCGAATGCGCAAAAAGATCAAAAATTTTGATGCCATCGACAGTATCATCATACATACCAGCCATCACACGCATAATGTAATTGGAACAGGGGCGGGTGACCCGCAAAAGTTGGACCCCAAAGCCAGCCGAGAGACCCTCGACCATTCGATCATGTATATCTTCGCGGTCGCTTTACAGGATGGGGAATGGCATCATCTTCGGTCTTACACGCCTGAGCGTGCAAAACGGGAAGATACCGTGCGGCTCTGGCATAAGGTTAGTACGGCTGAAGATGATATCTGGACTGAACGATATCATGACCCCGATCCCAATAAACTGGCATTTGGGGGGCGCGCCGTGATTTTGCTAAAGGATGGAACTAAAATTGAGGACGAGCTAGCGGTCGCAAATGCACATCCGTTAGGCGCTCGACCATTCGAGCGGGTCGACTATATTCGAAAATTCGAAAACTTGACTGAGGGTTTGATTTCTTCGTCTGAAAGCCAACGATTCTTGAATCTCGTACAGAACTTACCCGAATTGACAGCGACGGAGGTAGCTTCACTCAATGTAGCCCTCGATGATGCCGAACTCGTCAATTTGGATCGCGATAACAAGGGAATATTCTAATGCTTTTTGTTAAGAAAACCGCTGCAGAAAAACGAGCAGATTTCAAAAAGGCGTTGCACTCAGGGTCAATTCTACGGTTTCCGGGAGCGTATGCCCCCGTCGTTGCGCTTGAAATCGAACGTCAAGGTTTTGACGGTATTTATATTTCAGGGGCGGCACTGGCCGCTGATCTTGCGCTGCCTGACATCGGCTTGACTACACTCTCCGAGGTTTCCCAGCGTGGTCGCCAAATTTCACGAGTCACATCTTTACCGGCCATCATCGACATTGATACTGGGTTTGGAGAACCAATGAGTGCCGCCCGCACTATTCAGGAACTTGAAGAGCTGGGTCTCTCAGGTTGCCATTTAGAAGATCAGGTTAATCCAAAGCGGTGCGGACATCTCGATAACAAATCTTTGGTCAGCCGTGAAGATATGGCGCGCAAAATCATGGCGGCATCTGATGCAAAAAGGGATCCCAATTTTGTACTCTTTGCACGAACGGACGCCCGTGCATCTGAGGGTATGGATGCTGCAATTGACAGGGCTAAATCATATGTAGACGCGGGAGCGGATGCAATATTTCCAGAAGCTATGCAAGATGCCAAAGAGTTTGAAAGTTTCCGTAAGGCCATCGATATTCCGATGATGGCCAATATGACGGAGTTTGGTAAATCGCCATTACTATCAGCGAAACAGTTAGAGGATATGGGATATAATTTGGTGATTTTTCCGGTTACCACGATGAGACTTGCCATGGGTGCGATTAGGCAAGGTCTCGCCGAGGTAGCAAAGACAGGTACGCAGGAAGGAATATTAGACCGCATGCAAACCCGTACGGAATTATATGACCTAATCCGATACGAGGATTACAACAACTACGATCAATCAGTATACAATTTTAAGACCTAAGAATATCCAATTTTTTCGGAGAAACGTTGAATATGGCGCAAGCAGCGAAACGACGGCCGGCAAAAACTAAGCCGCGCGCCGGAAGTAACGAGCTTCAAATATTTAAGGGTCTTGACGGTGTTACTGTAGACAAGACCGCAATTTCCAAAGTCATGCCAGAGACAAATTCGCTGACCTATCGCGGTTACGCTGTCCAAGATCTCTGTGCGTATTGTTCGTTTGAAGAAGTTGCGTATCTCCTGTGGAACGGTGATTTACCCAATAGAAAACAACTCAATGCGTTCAAGAGAGAGGAACGTAGGCAACGCGAACTAAGTAAAGATCACATTGCTGTAATTAGAAAATTTCCGAAATTTGCTCACCCCATGGACACTATTCGTACTGCAGTCAGCTATTTGGGGACGACCGAGGTTGCTTGGGGCGGTGAGGATGAAGCCAGGGACCGGCGACGGGCAATGGATCTACTAGCGAAGGTCCCTACTATGATTGCCACCGACTATCGAGTACGCAAGGGTAAACGGCGCATAGCGCCAAGAGAGGATCTCTCCATATCGGAGAACTTTCTCAATATGTGCTTCGGTTCTGTACCACCACAAGAAGTTGTTCAGGCGTTTGACACATCGCTCATTTTATATGCTGAACACAGTTTCAATGCATCAACGTTTGCGTCGCGGGTGGTGACATCAACCCGGTCGGATATATATAGCGCGGTTGTTGGTGGGATAGGTGCCCTTAAGGGGCCTCTCCACGGCGGGGCAAACGAAGCTGTTATGCATATGCTTTTGGAAATAGGCTCTCCAGGAAAGGCTGAAGCATGGTTGCGGCGTGCCTTTGAGGAAAAACGCGTCGTGATGGGCTTCGGCCATCGGGTTTATAAATGGGGCGATTCACGCGTTCCCACAATGCGGAAATGCCTAGATAATCTAGCAGCCTGGAAAAACGATCACAGATGGATCGAGATTGAGGATGTGTTGGAAGATATTATGGTTCGCGAAAAGGCTATCCACCCTAATCTCGATTACCCTGCTGGGCCAGCCTATTACATGATGGGATTTGACATCGATATGTTCACGCCGATTTTTGTAATGAGTCGTATCACTGGTTGGACTGCACATATAATGGAACAAGATGCTAGCAACCGTCTCATAAGGCCATTATCGGCGTACAGCGGTGTTGCACAACGCGGCGTTAAATCTATCGCAAAACGTTAGCCGGAAGATTTTCTCGTGTCCCGAGAGGTGCGGCTTCCTGCTGTACCCACCTTTCGAATGTTAAAGGGTTGGGCCGGGAGCACAATACTCAGGCCCTGTTTCGATAGCCTCGCTTTACGTGCCGTTGCGCAATGGTATCTGCGTCTGTCACGTGCATGGGCTGCGGCCGATACGGCCGATGGCGACGTTGATTTATTTATAGCAATGATGCAATCGCGACCACGTAACATTGCAAAAATAATTCCTGCTATCGAGCGAGTAACACAAGCTAGACGTAAATACGAAGACGCGGAAAATAGTTGGCGCAGAACATTTTTCCAAAATAGTGTTGTATCTGCGTCAACCCTTATTGAATGTGAAACCCATAGATTTGAGGCTGCGACACAATACATGAACGCGCGCCGAGGATTTTTACCCTATCGGCGTAGTTTCAATCAGGTAGATTGGTCAATTGCAAAACCAGGCGAGGTTGTGCTTGCACAAGGTGCTCGGTTAGAAAATCCCGAAATGGCATTCAACCCGTCTGGACCTTCGTCCCTTGTGATGTCCAAACTTGTGCCCGGAAATAAGGGCAACGAGGCTTGGCTTCGGATGCATCTTCCAACTTTAGCTAATAACGATACAGCGTGGGCACATGTTTTTTGGCCTCAAGAAAAACCACGCGGTGTAATTATTTCTTTACACGGCGTTTTAATGGAACAGGACATGTGGCACATGGCGGATCCGGTTTCACAATTAGTGGAATGCGGATTCTGCGTCATCAGACCGGAAGGGCCATGGCATGGCCGGCGGTGTCCTCGCGGCAGCTACGGCGGCGAAGCAATTTTTGCTAAAGGTATCCTTGGTTTCATCGAGTTGTTTCAAACTTGGGTTGTTGAAACTGCACATTGGATTCGCTGGGCACGTTTAGAAATGAAAGTACCGATAGGATTGGCGGGGATAAGTTTGGGTGCATTGACAGCCCAGCTTGTTGTCGATCGGTGTGGCAATTGGCCATCGGAGATGAAGCCGGATGCCGCTCTTTTAATTACTACTACAGGTGATATGAGTGAGGGCGCGCTAAGTGGTGGTCTGGCTGAGCAACTATCTATTCGTCGCCGCTTGCTAGAGGCAGGCTGGAACCGGGATGAAATCATTCGCTGGCGTTCCTTGTTAGAGCCAAGCGCTCATCCGGCATTGGATGCAAAAAAAATTACGATGGTTTTGGGTGACGCAGATACGGTTACGCCCTACCACGGAGGAGCAAAATTAGCTCAGCGGTGGCGACTACCCTCAGATAATATAATGGTAAGACATCAAGGGCATTTTTCGACGACGTTGGGACTGTATAATCGGTGTTCGCCACTCGAACGGTTTGCCGAAATGCTCGGTGAATAAATTTAGCAGACAGTCGTTTCAATTTCCTGACTTTGGTGGCTTGTCCATCCGAAGCATTGCCTCTCGGCGGACAATATATGCACATGAACACATAATAATTGCGGCGCCAATCAGCCCCCATATATCGGGTGCTTCGTTGAATATAAAATAGCCAAGAATTACGGCAATTATAATTCTAGTGAAATCGAAGGGAGCAATGATAGTCATCTCACCAGCCGCGTAGGCTCGAGTGAGGAAAAACTGACCGCTCGAACCTAAAACGCCTAGAAGAAATAGCCAAGCCCATTCGGTTGTGTTCGGCATCTGAAAGAGATACATCGCCGGTGCACCAGTGATAAGCGTTCCGTATAAAAGGAAATAAAATACGATACGTCCAGTCGGTTCCGTACGAGTCAAGCTTTTCATGGTTGTAATAGCGCCAGTCGCGAGGATGGCTGCAAATAATGCGACCATAGCGGCCGGTTCGATCCCGGTTTGGGGTTGAACCATAATTATCACGCCGGCAAATCCGGCAGCGGTAGCTAAAGATCTTCGTAATCTAATTCGTTCCCCCAAGAAAAGTGCTGCGAACAATATCGACCAAAGAGGAATTGTAAATGTTAAAACCGTAGCGTCTGCCAGTAACATATTGTGCACTGCATAAATTCCAGCCAATAGAGATGTGGCTCCGAAGAATCCTCTTACGAAATGAGCTCCAGGGCGTCCGGTTTTGAGAGCGCCAATTCCGTTGGAAAAAAGCCACGGTAGGTAGAAGAGCAGGCTCATTAGGAAGCGAAACAAGCCGACTTCGAATACGGGAAGAGATTGCATAAGATGTTTTGCGACAGCGAACATTCCGGTTAGTGCACTAACAGCTAGCACCATCCATAAAACACCAACGACGTTTGGCGATAAAAAGTTAGGTCGTGCCGTGGCCTGTTGTGTCATAAAGGATGTCCGTGTGCGGGTAGGCTGGATTGGGTGTAACAACGGCGCAGCAATGATTCCGCGGCGGACCGTACAAGCGGACCCAATTATGTTCAAGCAGCTTTACGCGGAAGAGTTATGATAGCGATATCCGAATTTGTCGATTTGATGCACTTGGGTTTCAAGGGGTTGTGTGCGAGCGCGATTACTACGCAGCCAAAGGCGCAATAAATGTCGACGACGTTCAGTTTCTGAAAAGTCCTTATAGTCGGTTCGACCGTGCAATATGACATGATTATTAATAAGTTGAATATCGCCAGGCTCTAGTTCCATGTCGAGATAGACGCCGGGGCGGGCGGCCACCTCAGCGACAGATTTTACGGCATTCGCTTCGATCTCCGACAGCTCCACGCCCGCACGTTGTACCGAGCGGTCGATCGGCGATGGATTGTAGTGACATGACAGTGTGTCGCCATGATTGATGAATATGGGGACTCGGTGATCTGTAAGCTGGTTATCATTTGTGCGATCGCCGCGAAGTAGGTGAAAATAATACCCTCTAAACAACGGGTCTAAAAATTCTGGATGCTCTTCAAGAATTATATTGTGAACCAGCATGGAACTCGCGATCCGGCTAGCGCCCCCTTCTTTGGCGTGATGCAACATTAGTAACCCGACAACGTCATTATTTAGATCGGTATGCATTCGAAGGGCGCCGCCTAATTCGTAGTTTCGCATGTGACGTTTATCGTCGCCGGGTCCAGATCGATTAATTACATGACCTAAGCGGTCACCCTTAATACTTTGAGCGAGACCCACGCCGAAATAGCAACCGATGCCCCAAAATATAGCGGCTAGCTGCTGTTCGGTGTATTGATGCGTTGCAATACCACGCAACAAAAAGAATCCTCTGCCTTGATGTAGTTCGTTATCCAATTCTGCCAAAATCCGAGAGAAATTGGGTAGTGGGAAATGTTCAGCTGTGACCTCATACAAAGCAGGTATTTCGACCGAAATTCCTTTCACGGCCTTATCAATTTCCGCGAGGTCGCGTTCCGACAAGTGATAAATCCAGTCGCTGCGTACTGCTAAGTCGTCTCCCGACCAAACAGGCGGTCCCGTTACAACTTTCCTTAAATTGGTGGTATGGGTCATCACAGCCTCGCAGATTGAGAATACCGGTCTCGGTGTTGGTCTTCGGATATAAGCCTAAAGAGTTAAAATAGATGCGTAATTCAGACCCTCATGCCTGCAGCCCTATTGCTTCGAAACAATATGAGAGAAAATATTCCAATATTTAAGAGGTTCCATACGATACCGTTCAGAAATGCGGTTTGGTACGAACTTGTCAAATCGTATATCCAACCTGATAACCAACCCCCAAATGCCATACCCAAAATCGTGGCCATAACGATTAAACCAATACGCCGGCCGGCTTCTTCGGCGGGTAAATATTCTCGGATAATTATGGCATAACTCGGGATAATCCCCCCCTGCGATAAGCCAAACATGAAAGATAATATATAAAGCGACATCAGCCCATCGAATGGCAGAAAGAAAATTAGTGCTAGGCACTGCAAGGTTGATCCCAGTAGTCCAGTGACCACGCCCCCGAATTTATCTGCTAAAACGCCTGATGCCAGCCTGCTGATAATCCCCGCGCCTAGCATCAATGACAACATTTCAGCTCCGCGGGCAACGCCGTAGCCTAAATCTGCGCAATAAGCGACGATATGTACCTGCGGCATCGACATGGCGACGCAACAAGAAACTCCAGCAATAGAAAGCAATACCTGAAATCCTCGTGGCGATATGTCGATAATTTGTGTTGATCGACTAAATTTATTGTTATTTTGAGATACATTCCCACTGGGTGGAGGGAGTCGTAACAAATATGCTAGTGGTATCATGGTAACGACGCAGAATATTCCGATACCGGTGTATGTAGCGCGCCAACCGATGTCTTCGATAAACTGTTGAGCAATGGTGGGCCAAATAGTACCCGCGATATAGTTACCACTCGCGGTGACTGCGACCGCGATACCCCGACGGCGGTTAAACCAATGAGAAATATCAGCAATTAGCGGACCGAATGTAATTGATGTACCAACGCCGATTAGCAGGCCATGTATGAGGGCGAATTGCCAAATGGTTGTTGTGTAAGCAGCAGAGATAAATCCAACGCATAGAGCTAATGCTGCGACTATCGTGGGAATCATGATGCCTAGCCTATCAACGTATCGTCCGCCAACCAGGTTCCCTAGTGCAAATCCACAGGTCAAGAAGGTAAAGGGTAGGGATGCATCGGCGCGGTCAGTGCCGAATTCAGCTTGGGCTGTTGGCAATATGACGACGACGATCCACATACCGGCGCAGCCGATAGTTGCTAGAGACACGGAAATCAGCAAACGGAACCAAGCTTGTGGTCCATCAATTGGGTTCGAAGTTGAGTGCCGAGGTTTGGATGCCCCAATCAAGTGTGGCTCCTGTGAAGATTACGAAGTGGCGACAACATTCCACAACTTGTGTCACAATCAAATAGGAAGAGAGGGATAAATATGTCTTATAAGAAACTGGTTTTAAAAAGGGTATCGCGTAAGACACGGGTAGCACGGCTCACGCTTAATCGGCCCGAGAAGAAAAACGCTTTGAGCCAAGCGTTGATGGACCAATTGTTAGCTGCCCTCTATAGCATCCGAGATGATCGGGAGATACGTTGTATTGTGATATCCGGTGCCGGTGATACATTTTGTGCCGGAATGGATCTTCACGAGTTAGGTCGGACCCGTCGTAAAACACCGCAGCGCTGGGATCAAGCCGATTTGAGAGAGTTAATGGCACTGCTGCGTAGTTGCCCGCAAATTACTGTCGCCGCGATCCAAGGATTTTGTTTGGGTGGTGGTCTTGTTTTGATGAATGGGTGTGAACTTGCTGTCGTTGCTACCGATGCGAAAATTGGAATGCCTGAAATTATACGAGGTAGCTATGGCGCGGTCGCTACGCCGACCCTTTTTCAATCAGGTATTTCCGCTAAAAGTGCGTTTCGTATCCAACTCACTGGTAAAAACTTGTCAGGAGAAGAGGCAGCTCAGATGGGTTTGGTGTCTCACGTCGTTCCCGCGGCAGAGCTCAAAAATACGGTAAATTCATTAGCAACTGAAATTGCTTCTCGTCACCCCGCAGCACTTGAACATGCGAAATTGTCTGCTTATGCAGCACTTGATTCTACATATGAATTGGCACTGCGTACTGATGAGTATTTGAGCCACCGTCTACGTACTTATGCGGATCCGACAGGTCATGTCGAAGGGTATCTGAAGTCACAAAAAGGCGGCGGCAAAACTGACTATGTTAAACCGGATTCCGTATGATGGGTTGTTATGTATTAATCCCCACGCGCCGCTAATACCTCTTTTCGTACTTTGTCTGAGATGAAGGGTAGGTGGTGGTCCTCCTTTGAAATAGGCGCGATTTTATCAGAAATTTGCTGCCATGTTGCCCCGTCATCTTCAGTCACGTAGACCTCACCAGTTGCTGTTCCCGCAACTAACATCATCCCACCATCCCAAACATGTTGGGCCATTCCCTCGATAGCACCAACCATCGGATTGGGTAGCCCCTTATCGAGGTCACTCCAGCTATTGCCGTCGTCTTTGCTAACTTGAACGCAGGATTTTGAGATACCGTTGTCGTACCATGCACGTGGATTAAGTTCTGAGCCGCCGGAATAGATAATCCGGTCGTCGTTGGGATCAAGAAAGACGAAATCAGGATAACCCATACGCTCGCCTCTACGGGTCAACTGTTCAAAACTTTCACCACCATCGGCGCTACGATATATACCGACACCTGTTGCAATAACAAAGTTGTCTGGGGTCGCCGGTTTAATGACCAGGCGGTGCATATCGCGATATGAGGCGTCGTCGGGCTGAGAATAGTTAGTCATGTCCGACCAGGTTTTCCCATCGTCGGTGGATTTCAGGAATGCTCCCTGTTCGATAAGTAAATAAATCGTCTTTGGGTCAGTTGGATGAAATACAATTTGTTTGACATGAGCAATATGAGGCGGAGGTGGAAATGTCCATTTGTCAGTGTCCGCGACATCAAAGATCGATGTTATTTCTGTCCAACTCTCGCCAAGGTCATCACTGCGATAGAGACCCGGTGGTCGCGTTCCGACGAAAAGAGTGACATGATTGTCAACTCGTCGGCTTGCCATAGCGTACATGTGTGGGCGATCCAGACCATTGGTGAGTTGTCGCCAATTTTGGCCTTCACCGTCATCACTCACCCATAAGCCGCCATCGGCATGTGCGGCCGCGAAAAGCTTGCCAGAGTATTTCTCAAATACTAGCGCACCAACGTGCCGTTCGGTAAGTGATCTATTTGTCAGGTGCCACGGGTCGTGTGCTGTCTTCCGTTCAAGCGTTGCGACGCCTTCAAGCGTGCCGGCAAAAATTCTTGTGGCTGGGCCTTTGCCGGTTGATTGCTGCTGTCCATTCGGTGAAAGGTATGTCGTTATCTGTGTCATTGAACGGTTGCTCCTCTCTGCACCACGCCGTTTGATTCACAAATTGAATCGACTTAACAAACTATATCTGAAATGCAGTCTATAATGAAGGGTGCCGTAGCATGAAACGGATTCGATTTAATTCATGGTGCGCACATACCACAAGGAGTAATGACGCTATCTAGGCAATTTGCTTAAATATGCTTTGTTCAAGGCTGCTTTATAGATAAAAATTCTGGAGACTGGGATGATATACGAGGAACGGATCTATACGATCCAAGCCGGCAAGATGCCCGAATACCTAGACAACTACGAGACGCTCGGTTTACCGGTGCAAAAAGAGGTTCTCGGAAAGCTGGTGGGTTTTTGGCATACTGACGTTGGGGAGCTGAATAAAGTTGTTCATATTTGGGGTTACGATGGCCTCGATGACCGGCTTGAAAGACGTGCTAAATTGGCAGCCCACCCGGATTGGCCTGCATATTTGAACGTTGCTTTGCCATTGATAATAAAACA
>CAYZMI010000001.1:113712-117870 GCA_964479475.1 uncultured Rhodospirillaceae bacterium
AAATTTGAGAGCATTCACTAAACCGTTAATTTAAATTTTCAATTATTGATCGGCTGGATATGCGGTTCACAAATGTTGGTTGCTGAGTCGCATTTTGCTTGGTAATGCATTCTTGCCAAGTGCATAAGGACGCGGATCCAATACCTAACGGAATGGGCTCGATGCGATTCAACGCGTCGGGCCTTTTCATTGCGCGAAGTTCTTTTGCAAATTACGTTTTAAAAAGGAAAGGAGACGCCAGGTGCTTGGACGCGGTGTCCCTGCAATGCACTCTCAAGGAGTGCTCCTAACGTCCCCCAAGCCCAATCGACCCAACGTTCCTCGACCCTTTGAAAAACTACCCGAAGGTTTCCTCTCGCCGCGTCGTTTAACCTCGGAGCTCTTGAGCTCCCCTGGTAACAGAGTCCGAAAACCCCAGAACCAGGGTTTAATTTTGCCTCGGTACAAATGCTTCATCAACTAAATTTAGACGGTCGTTACAATTTTCTTGGGGACAAATTGTGGACGGTTTGGATTTCCATTTATATGGCGGTACTTTAGATGCCCACATAATTTAAGCGACCGATTGAGTTTGAATCTGATTTATGCTCATTTTCTGACCTAAATATTTCATTTCACAATATCGGTACAGAATGTACCAATTCGTTTGAGTTGGAGCTCTCTGCATTCCAATGGTTCGGTGGGTGGAAATCTATTTAATTCAATCCACAAATTTGGTCATTATTTATCTTTGTCGTAATCAGAAAACGTTAGGGGCAAGGCATCTCACGCCATATAGCCGTCAGTTGCCTATGACTGGGCGTTCGAGGAAATGCTTGAGATTAGGTCGTGAGGGCGCAGATTAGGCAAAAACAGCTTCTTCGTAAGAAACCCCTGAATTTGCCTCAACTTCAAACAGCTTTCGTTCATGCATCCACGCCTGTGTGCGTTCAAACATTGCTTTCGTATACGGTTGGGGGACTACGCGTTCGCCGTTACCAAAGCGCCGGACGTCTACTTTCTCCACATACCTATCCGGGATCTCGTGCTCGTAATAGTGCTTGAAAATTTCTGGGGTTGCATCAATGTCAGCCTGAGCCCGTACTAGAGCGCGCATATATTTTTCGACATCGTCCCGTTCAGTGTCAGCTGGGAACATGTATCCCATCATGAAGGTGGTCGATGCGATACGCCGAAAGCCGAATTGTTCGAGCAAATAAAGCTGTGCGCCCCAGACATTGACCGCTGGAATTTTTTCAGCGACAGCAGCATCCACACGCGCCCATGAGGTCCCAATGAATTTGAGAGCGATATCTTCGAGTTTGAGAAAGGGTTCAAGGGCCTGTACAGCGGAATAGTGGCTACCTGAGTGATATCCAACCGATACTTCTACGCCTGACAGGTCTTCGGGGTTCTGAATAGGGGAATTTTTAGGGACTACGATTGCTGCTTCACAGACACTATAGGCCTTGCCGTACATGATGCCGTCTTGCAGCTTTGCCGCCTGGTTAACCGTCCAGTGACAGGCGCAACTTACGTCGCCGGCATCCTTCGCGCTACCTTTTCGACCATGACCTGCGGTATATTTTTCAAAAGCACCAAATAAATTATCCTTAATTTCAGCGCCTTCTTCGATGGCCTCAGGAAGTTGTGGCACTGTTTTATAGCTGGCGTTGACATTGATATAATAATCAAGGCCTTCGTCTTTGAAATAGCCTTTTTCTTCCGCGACCCAGTCATTAAGACGGCCGTGAGGTTGGATTGTAAATTTGCTCATTGGTCTTCTCCTAGGACCCTCGCACTATTGGCTATGTTTGCTGACCATGAAAAACTTCGACTTTACCCCTGTTCGCACGTAAATCTTCACGGGTTTCATAATTGATATGTTTGATATTGTCCTGGGACCCCGACCGGTTTCCCATCAAGATCATTGGCCCGCCACCTGTATTTTCTAACTGATAAAAACTTCCGCCGTTGATTAGTGCTGCCATTCCCGGTTTGAGAAGAGCCTTACCACCGTCTGGAAAATGCATGGTGCATTCGCCCTCCATGCATATGAAGGTTTGGTCCTCGTTATGGCAGTGCATATCATCATGGTCACCTGGGTTAGCGTAGTAGTGGACCCAGGCGTGCATTTTGCGTGTATTTAAAACGACTGTACGTTTCTTTTCTTTATGCGCAACGCTTCCGACATCGATCACATTGATAGCCATAATCCAAACTCCTAAAAAGGAACTTCACCTAATACCGTCGTTCGGTGCATGCGACGAACTTCCGGTGCTTGAACGCCATGACATGCCAGGTGGATCGTTGATCGATTGTCCCACATGACCAGGTCACCATCACGCCATTTGTGGTGATATACAAATTTTCGGTTGGCTACATGGTCGAGCAACACGTCCAGCAAAGACTGTGCTTTCACTTCATCCATGTCTTTAATACCAATTGTAAACCGTGGAGAAATATAGAGCGCCTTACGGCGAGTATGCGGGTGGGTCCGCACGATCGGGTGAAAAGCATCAGGTGGAGAACGTTCTTCGAAATAGGCTTTCTCATCGGCGTGTCGGGTCCGCCTAGTCATACGATGATTTTTGTTGCGGTTAAAACTATGTATACCCGTTAGTCCGTCGATTTCCGCCTTTATTCCATTTGGTAGCGTCTCATAAGCGGCGACCATATTAGTCCATTCAGTATCGCCCCCTTCTTTTGGCACGGTAACTGATTGCAAGATCGTGTATCCCGTCGGTTGGTCCACATAGGAATGGTCTGAATGCCAATCGCTTCCGGCGTCTGGGACCCCCACGTTTTTACCGTCAACAATTTCTGTTGATAGGATTAAAACTTCGGGTTGACCTGGCATCAAATATTCTTTGTTGATGTGATATTGAATTTCACCAAATCGCCTTGCAAATGTGGTTTGTTGGGCAGGCGTTAAATTCTGGTCACGGACCACTATTACGATGTGGTCATGATAGGCATCACGCAGCGTATTGAATGTTTTATCATCCAAGTTCGCCGCATTTATTCCCGTGATCTCCGCGCCCAAAGCATCGGACAACGGTAAAACTTTCATGTTATCTATGACTGTCGCCATCACATATTCTCGAATGCTGAAATAAAGCTTAATCTAGCTTAAACCAATTACCACTTTTGGGAAATCGATGGGGCAGAATACCAAGGATCAGGCATCTTTGGCTGTGCCGTGATTATCGATTGATTGTGGGCAATTAGAACAATTGATTTCGTACTGGTTGGGGTAAAGAGTCTATTAAATATTCCGTTTCTTGGCGCAGTTTTTCATTGCCCGGTTGGTCAGATCTGGTCCAAGTGAGGTTTTACTTCAGCGACGAATAACGCCTGAGATCGCATTGCGTCTTCAAGTTTCATATTGCCGAAAAACAAATAAGCAATCAGGTAGTTCAAGTCTAATTTCTTAATTTGGTGGGTTAATTTTTTTAGCACTGTATCGGGCGTGCCAATGACGGCCATTCCCATTTTCTCCCAACTTTCGAAGTCGGCCCCGCGATGAACGCCTGACCTTTTTGTAAAGTCGTCATTTCCAAGCCGATTTCTCAGCCAGTTGAGGCTTTCCGCGTGATATTCAAGTGCTGGTTTGGCAATGCGATGTGCTTCTTCGTAGGTAGCGGCAACGAATATATGTCGCAATAAACCCACGGCGCCACCATTCGAAAATTCTTCTTTTCTATGGGCTGGTGCGCCCCGCTTTGCTAGTTCGACGCGGTATGCATCGATGTTCTCATTCGCTAATTCCGTGGGGCCATTTGCGACAAAATGTAGGCCTTGCTCTCCAGCCCAACTAGCCCCGGTGGTGTTGGAAGATCCGTACCAGACAGCGGGGTAGGGGGTCTGGAAGGGGCGAAGCGTCATGGGGACATCCGAATAGGTAAAATATTTACCTTCATAGGAGAATTCGTCGCAGGTTAGTGCTTCCTTTAAGCAAGCATATGCATCTAAAAAAATCTCGCGAGACTCTTCGTGGTCGACCCTGTGATAATTTAATTCAAAGGGTGACACGCCCCGGCCTACCCCTACTTCTAGACGGCCTTTACTAAGGTGGTCCAACATGCAGATTTCTTCCGCTAACCGAAGTGGTGAATAAAGGGTTAGCAAATAGACTAACGGACCGATCCTGATTTTTTGTGTTGCATTGGCGACGGC
>CAYZMI010000001.1:117970-120144 GCA_964479475.1 uncultured Rhodospirillaceae bacterium
GGCATCTTTGACGCCTTTGTCAGCTAAAGTGAGAATAAAGGGTAAAGTGGCATTATTGAGAGCAAATGTTGACGTCCGTGCAACCGCACCAGGCATGTTTGTAACGCAATAATGTACAACCCCCTCTTTCATGTAGTAAGGGTCAGAGTGGCTGGTGGGCTGGCTGGTCTCGACGCAGCCGCCTTGGTCAATGGCAACATCCACAATAACCGCCCCCCGCTTCATTTTTTTGACCATATCGTGGGTTACCAGTTTTGGCGCTTCCGCTCCGGGTACTAATACACCACCTATCACGAGGTCAGCATCCAGTACCGATTCTTCGATACTGTGAGACGTTGAATAGAGTGTTGTGATTAAGCTTTGAAATTGAAAATCAATCTCCGCCATACGTCGCTGGGATTTGTCCAGGACGGTGACGCTCGCACCCATACCGATTGCGACGAATGCCGCATTAGTACCAACCACGCCGCCGCCGATGATTACGACTTTCCCATTAGGTACGCCGGGCACCCCGCCAAGAAGAACACCTCGTCCCCCTCTCTCAATTTCAAGTCCATTCGCGCCAGCCTGAACGGACATACGGCCAGCGACTTCGCTCATAGGAGCGAGGAGGGGTAAGCCACCTTGGGAATCTGTGACAGTTTCATAGGCAATACCAATAGCCCCGCTATCCAGCAATCCTTTGGTTTGATCAGGGTCTGGCGCTAGATGCAAATAGGTGAAAAGCGTTTGGTTTTCCCGCAACATCATGATTTCTTCGGGTTGAGGTTCCTTCACCTTTACAATCATGTCCGCTGCCGCAAAGAGATCCCGCGGGTTCTCCATAATTTCAGCACCGGCGGAGATATAATCCGTATCGTCTATTCCGATTTGATGTCCGGCATTAGTTTCGATGACGACATCATGGCCATGGTTGGTCAATTCGTTGACGCCGGGTGGTGTCATGCCGACCCGGTATTCATGGTTTTTAATTTCTTTGGGAACGCCGATCCGCATGATGTGCTCCTTCAAAATAGTGTATGTGGTAAACACAAAACGGAATATGTAGTAGTAATGGGATGCAATTAACAAAACGGCAAGTAAATTATGCGTGGTTTGATTTTATATGAACTGGGGGAACCCGAAAATCTACGTTTGGAGCATCTTCCTGCACCCGCAGCTGGCCCGGGAGAATTACAAGTTGATATCTACGCGGCGGCGGTTAATTTTCCTGATCTGCTGACAATTCAAGGGAAATATCAGGTTCGGCCAAGCCTTCCGTTTGTCCCAGGAAAGGAGGGTGCAGGCATTGTTACTGCCTTGGGGACTGATGTCTCCGAATTTTCAGTTGGCGACCGCGTTATGGTGCAGGCGGAGTACGGGACATTTGCCGAACAGGCGGTTGTTCCGCAGCATGAATGCTATCTTATTCCCGACGCTATTGCCTTCGATCAAGCAGCGGCTATGGGAATTGCATTTCAAACAGCATATTTTGCATTAGTCGATCGCGGTGCAGTACATGCTGGAGAGGTGGTTTTGGTCACGGGTGCTTCCGGTAGCGTCGGTCTTGCGGCGGTCCAGCTTGCTAAAGTTTTTGGTTGCAAGGTTTTGGCAGGGCTGACCACACCTTCGAAGGAAGACGTGGTTCGCGAAGCCGGGGCAGATGATGTTATTGATTTATCTGCTAGCAACCCGATAGACACCATACGCGATCAAGTTTTCGCTTTGACGGAAGATAAGGGTGTCGATGTAGTAATTGAAATTGTAGGTGGTGAAATCTTTAAGGGGGCCTTGCGGGCCCTGAATTTCAGGGGTCGACTAGTAGTGGTTGGGTTTACGAGCGGTGAAATTCCAGAAATGCGAACCAATTATGTGCTTCTCAAGAATATTGCGGTTACCGGCGTGGACCGAGGTCAGTATCGAGATAGGGAACCAAAATGGATGCGAAGCGCGCAAGAGGAAATCTTTAAGTACTGCATTGAAGGCAAAGTAAGCATGCCCGTGCAAGCTTCTTTTGGAATGGAAGATCATTTGAAGGCATTTAATTTGATTCGCAATCGAGAAATTCGCGGTAAGGTGGTGCTTACGGTGGGTGGAGATTAGTCAATTGGAACCTGTCCCCTGGCGAACTATTTTTGTGGAAGGCCCCCCTCGCATAGCGCTGGATGTAGTTGGTGACGGGCCTTTGTTATTGT
>CAYZMI010000001.1:120244-138779 GCA_964479475.1 uncultured Rhodospirillaceae bacterium
GAAGGCCCCCCTCGCATAGCGCTGGATGTAGTTGGTGACGGGCCTTTGTTATTGTTTCTCCACGGTATTGGCGGCAACAAGTCAAACTGGCATCTACAACTACCGGCCTTCTCAGAGTATTTTACTGCGGTCGCCTGGGATGCACGTGGCTACGGGCAGTCTGACGATTATGAAGGACCATTGGAATTCAGTGATTTTAGCCATGACCTGGAACGTGTTTTCAATCACTTTGGTGTAGAAAAGGCACACATTTGCGGCTTATCGATGGGAGGTAGAATTGCGCAGGATTTTTATGCGCTGTATCCCGACCGTGTTTCGAAGCTCGTGCTCTGTGATACCTTTGCAGGAGACGATGCGAGCGATGTCCGTTCAGGACGTTCGCAAACCATCGATGAATTTGTCCAATCGCGAATTCAACCTTTTCTCGACGGTGCCGATCCTGCGGATGTAGCTCGCAAACGCGGTGGCCGCTTAATGGCGCCCAACGCCTCAGAAGATGCCCGTCAGCGCGCTTTGGAGGCATCGTCACAGTTGCATGTAGAGTCCTATATTAAGACAGTACGTGCATCGGCCACATTCAGCCGGGTTGACAATTTACAGAAAATTTCGGTGCCAACATTATTAGTGTTTGGTGATCAGGATCCTCTCACCCCACCTCGCGTGGGGAAATACATGCATGAACGTATTCAAGGGTCTGAACTCGCAATAATCGATAATGCTGGCCATATGACCAACCTCGAGCAGCCGGATGCATTCAATCAAGTTGTGCTCAAGTTTTTAAAATTTGGAGAGTAAAATAACAAAGCGTAAAATTTATTATCGTTTCGGAGGATAAATAATGAAGATCAATGGAAGTTGTTTGTGCGGTTCTATATCCTATGAAGCGGAGGTAGATCCTAGCGATGCCAGCGTATGCCATTGTACCGATTGCCAGACAATGTCGGGCTCGGCATTTCGTGTGGGAGTCCCAATTCCCGATAATAATTTCACGCTTTTATCGGGCAAACCCAAGACCTACGTAAAAACAGCAGAAAGCGGCAATAAACGTGCGCAAGTATTTTGTCCCGAATGCGGTTCGGCGCTTTATTCAACTTCTGTGGAAGAAGGTCCTAAAATATTTAGGCTACGCGTCACGGGTTCTGACCAACGGCATGAATTCATTCCGACCAGTCAGGGGTGGTTTCGCTCCGCACACAAATGGGTAACAGAGCTTGCGTCTATTCCCGCTGCCCAAAAGCAGCGGAAATAATCGGCTAAGCCCCAGTCCATTCTGAGACAATATCTTCGAATTCTGGTCGCTGTCGGTCGGTTGGATCCTCAGTACGGCTACCTAAATATAGGAACCCAGCAATACGGTCTAACGATTCAAGGCCTAGGGCGCCTTTAACATCGTCATTGTAAGCACACCATTCGGTAATCCATTGGGCGGCAAACCCCATGCTAAGCGCCGAGGTCAGCATATTTTGGCAGGCTGCGCCGGAGGATAAAATTTGCTCCCATTCAGGAATTTTGTGCTCCGGATTAGTCCGCGAGACAACCGCGATTACGATAGGTGCACGACTAAACCGTTCTTTTTCGATTTCAACTTGCTCTTCAATACAATCTGGATTCTCTTTGAGAAAAGCGTCACCTAAAATGTTGCCCATCTTATCGCGCGCGTCACCGCGAATGATGATGAACCTCCACGGCGTCAATCGTCCGTGATCGGGGACGCGCATGCCTGCACGCAGGATCTTCTCAAGCTCGTCATCTGTTGGACCGGGATCGGCCATATTGCGAACAACGATGGAGCGGCGGTTCAAAAGAAATTCTGAAAGTTCTGTCATGGTTTCAATTTTAGCTTTTTGTTGGGCACAATGAAATACAGGTATAGCATCTCTTGTCGTGTTGTCACGTTGGATGAATTTCTATGTCAACAAGCGATATCGGATTTATTTCAGCAAGAACTCGAGATGTATACGGTTAAAGGTTTCTGCATCTTCGAATTGAGGCCAATGTCCGCAATCGTTCATTACAAAAAACTCCGAACCAGGGATGGCATCGGCCAATTCTTGGCCGACTTCTACAGTGGAAGTTGGGTCATGGTCGGTCCAGAGCACAAGGGTGGGTGCCCTGATGGCCCTCCATTCCTCGGGCTTTACGGCGTGCTGTATGCGCGCTTCAATAGTATGAAGGCACAGTAGGTGATGAATACCGTTTTGCATGTCTTGTCGTTGGTAAATTCGTTGGCGAGATGCCACTAAGTCATCATGAACATCTGATTTGTCGTACATCAACCATTCGAGACGCGAGCGTACCCGCTCCCAATTAGGGTCAAGAACTGCGTCTAAAGTGGTTTGTCTCAGACTTTCTAATGCTTTAGGGCTAACTTTTTCGGCTCCTGCCGTATTGAGTACAAGTTTTGCAACGCGATCGGGGTGGGTGACCGCGAAGGCACCTGCAATCCAACCGCCTAAAGATTCGCCAGAGAGGAATGCCTTGTCGATATCCACCGCGTCCATAAATCCTCGGATATGATCGATGTAACGGGAAATTTCGTAATCGTAATCGGGTTTGTCGGTGTATCCGTGTCCTAGCAGGTCGATAGCATATGTATCAAAATGTGGTGCATGAGCTGCCAGGTTGCGTGTGTATGCTTCTGCGTGGCCCCCTGTGCCGTGAAGAAATATAAGCCCAGGCTTATCGGATGAACCTGCGTGGAGGTAACGCGTGCGAATTCCGGCCGCATCTACAAATTTTTGTTCGAATGCAATGCCCTGTAAATCCGACCATACGCTTTCGTGCGGGGTATTGGGGTGACTATGTTTCATGTTTCCTCACCGATATTGTACCAGTTTAGTTTAGTATCGCTTTAACCTTTAGACCAAACCCATGTTATTTTGGAAAATGGAGAATTTTTATGGATAGGGTGGGCCTGGGCAACTTCAGTCTGACGCGGGTTGTAGAATCCGACAATCCACATTTAAAGGCTCGAGAAGTTTTCCCCGACTGGGATGACGACCTAGTTAAACCACATAAAAGTTGGTTGGTACCCCGACATTTGAACTATGCGGGTGATACATTGACTATGGTCATCCAAAGTTTCTTATTAAAAACGGCCCATCACACCATTCTGGTCGATGCGTGCGGTGGTGATCACAAAGAACGAAAACGCCCACATTTTCACCAGCGTCAAACCGGCTGGTTGGAAAAACTTGCTTCGGCTGGCGCCGAGCCGGAGGATATTGATTATGTGCTCTGTACGCACATGCATGTAGATCACGTTGGGTGGAATACGAAGCTCGAAGACGGTCGATGGGTGCCTACCTTTCCCAACGCGCGGTACATATTTTCCCGAACGGAATTCGACCACTGGAAAGATGTCACTGCGAAAACTGGCTTAATTCGAACTGGCGATTATTTTACTGATAGTGTGTTACCAGTCGTCGAGGCTGGGCGCGCAGATTTAGTAGAAACAAATCACGCCATCGAAGATGCAGTATGGTTTGAACATCTACCTGGCCACACCCCCGGCGGGATAGGAATTCATCTGCAATCATTGAACGTCAATGCTATTCTGTGCGGCGATATGATGCATCATGCCATCCAATGTTGTTTTCCCAATTGGAGTACAAACTTTTGTACTGATCAGGAGCAAGCACGCCAAACCCGCCGCCACTTTCTGGAGACCCACGCTGATACCGACATGCTCGTTATTCCGGCGCATTTCCCCGGACCAACTTGCGGTCGGATAGAGCATGACGGTAACGCATTTGCATTTCGGTTTCTGGATGAAGATTGAGTATAGAGCGCGTCAATAGAAGATAATGGTAGGAAATCAGTACTATTATTTCGCCCGCTCGTGCTCCAATTTTCTGAGGGCCCCTCTCTGAATCTTTCCCGTTGGTGTATGGGGCAACTCGTCCACAAATTCAATTGCTCTGGGGTATTTGAAAGCAGAAATCTGAGATTTTACAAATTCTTGCAGTTCACTTGCTAAGGCATCTCCGCTAATTGTTTTATTACGCAGTTCAATGAATGCTTTGACGATTTGTCCTCGGTCTGGGTCGGGCGAGCCAACCACTGCGACTTCACGTACCGCATCATGTTCGAGCAGGACAGCTTCTACCTCAAGACCGGAGACGTTATAGCCTCCCGTAAGTATCATATCATCAGTGCGAGCTTCGTAGGCCAGATAACCGTCCTCATCAATCCGAACTAGATCACCGGAGAGGTTCCAGCCATTTCGGATATAGGCCTTTTGCCTATCCAAATCGTCAAGGTAACGACATCCGTTGGGTCCTTTGACAATCATTTGGCCTATCTCGCCCGGTTTGGTGTCTTTGAAATCATCATCGACTACACGGACCTGAAACCCGGGTATTGCCTTACCTATTAACCCTGGCCGGATTTCTTTGCCCGAAGCCGAGATAAAAATGTGAAGTAGTTCGGAAATGCCAAGCCCGTTAATTATCCGCACTCCCGTTTTCTTCTCCCAGCCGTGAAAAACGGCGGGCGCTAAGGGTTCGCCTCCGGCGATACAAAGTCTAAGCGAAGAGATATCGTATTTATCGATTGCATCAAGCATTAGCTTATAACCTGAAGGTGTCGAAAAGCAGACGGTGGCTTTATGTTTTTCAATTGTTTCCAGTAGGACTTCAGGTGTAGCCCGCTCAACAATCACGGCGGAAGCGCCAAATCGCATGGTGTCTGGCATGTAAGCGCAAAGCCCGTAGAGAAAGGCAATTTGCGGACTGCCACAGATCACATCGTCGGGCTTTATTTTAACCACGTGTCCAATGAAGCAATCCGCAGCGGCAATGATGTCACGATGAAAATGGATGGTTCCTTTGGGTGTCCCTGTTGAGCCTGATGTAAAGCCGATGATTGCCGGGTCATCTGCAGCCGTGTCGACTGTTGAAAACTCCTGCGACTTCGCTGTCATGAAGCTTTCTAAGCTTGAAGTATCACCTGTTCCGAAATATAGAATTTGCCGCAAAGAGCCAGTGTTTCTTTTCGCTTTTTCGATGTCTTCGGATAATTTTCCATCGCATATCACGAGTTGGATGTTGGCCTTGCCGATCATATAGGTCAGCTCTCGTTCGCGTAGAACCGGCATAGTGGAGATTGCGATCCCGCCGGCTTTGAGGATGCCAAACCAAGCAGCAATCAGCATGGGATGATTGCCTGAGCGTAATAACACCCGTTCGCCCGCAACCATACCGCAATCCTCTACTAATACGTTCGCGATGCGATTGGCTTGGGCTAGGGTGTCAGCATAGCTCCAGACTTGATCATCAAAATATAAGTACGGCCGATCTCCGTTGCCGTCTGAGACTGCTTTATCCAGCAGTTCGGCTGCGACGTTCATCCTTGTTGGATAGGCGGCCAACTCTGGAAGGACCGAATAATCCATTTCAGGCCAAAGCTCCTCGGAAGGCATGTTATCTAGGATGAATGTATCGATGTGGGCAGTGTATTCAGACATTTGGTAAACATTGTTGTTATATCGGGTAGAGTCTACAGGGCTATTTTGGTACCTGAAAGCCCGTGAAGAAATTTTACACTTATACAAATTTCGGGTAGAGACATGCGTGCTCAAACCAGACGGCTAAAATTTCCGGAAATTATCTCTAAGGATGAGCCGGACCAACCGGTGATTCGACCATGACTGACCTCGTTCAACTTGAACTTATTCGTGAATCTCTCATCGCTGTAGTGAATGAAATGAGGGCCAATATTATTCACTCATCATACGCGGCAATCATCTATGAGGGGCATGATTTTTCCTGTGCGCTGATGTCATCCGATGGCCGTCAAGTCGCCCAAGGGTTGGCCGACCACCCAATCCATATATTTGCAGTTCCATATTCCACGCGCCAAGTGGTGCAGGCCTTTGGCCAAGACATCCACGAAGGTGATCTTTTTCTTCACAACGATCCTTATACGGGAGGAACTCATCTAAACGACGTGTTGTTACTGCATCCGGTGTTTTTTGAAGGTAATCTTGCGCTGTTTGCTGCTACACGCTGTCATTGGAATGATGTGGGTGGCATGACACCCGGCTCCCTATCGGGCCGCGTAAAGGAAATTTATCAAGAAGGTATCCGCATCACACCGACCAAAATTTGTGATCGGGGGGTCATGAATCACGGCGTAATGGATGCGCTTTTCAATAATATGCGCGGACCGGACGAACGTATGGGTGACTTCAATGCTATGTTAGGCACCGGGCGAAAGGCCGCAGAGCATTTGCAGCGGCTTTTTACGCGGTTCGGTGGGCAGGCACTGCTAGACGGGGTCGAAGAATTGATTTCCCGTTCCGAACGCCAGATGCGGTTACGCATTCAAGAGTGCCCCGATGGGGATTATTTTGCTGAAGGTTACGTCGAATCCGATGGGTCTAATCCTGACCCATTAATGGTCCGGCTTAAGCTCACGGTTGCGGAAGATTCGATCACCGCCGATTTTACCGGGACATCAGCTCAGACCGATGGGCCCACTAATTGCGGCCCCGCCATGGCCTTTAATGCGGTCGGCACAATTGTTAAGGCATTTTTAGACCCTAAAACCCCTATCAACCATGGCAGCTTCAATCCCATAACTGTCAACGCGCCCGAGCGTAGTTTTATTAACGCACGTGAGACTGCCCCGTGCGGTGGCATGGCTGAAGTTAAGTTTTTGATAGATTCAGTGGTTGCAGCAGCTATGAGCCAAGTTGTGCCGGAAATGTCGGTTGGTGACCTAAAGGGAGGCGCTAACCATATTCATATTGCGGGGCCACGTGACGACGGCGGGACTTATATTCATTACGAATGGCCGGCCGGGGGAACTGGTGCAACCGCTAGCACGGACGGATCGAATGCCGTGCGAAGTTACAATGAAGGAGACTTTAATTCCATTCAATCGGTGGAGACTGTAGAGGCGCAATACCCACTGCGGGTCGAACGCTGCGAAGTGCGAACTGGCGCGTGTGGCGATGGCGAACATCGGGGTGGATTTGGGCTTAGACGGGATATCCGTGTCCTGGGTGACACCGCCATGCTGTCTGTATTATCTGAAAAAAATGTCATTCCTCCCTATGGCGTCGCTGGTGGGGCCAATGGTGCGGCTAACAGGTTTGTGGTACTGCGTGAAGGGGTCGTTGTTCAACCCTCGGAAGTCCCAGGTAAAGTATCGGGATTTCCATTAAGAACCGGAGATATTGTACGTGAGGAGACCGCCGGCGGCGGCGGTCATGGTGATCCGTTAATCCGTGATGCGACACTTGTAGCGACCGATGTGGAACAGGGTTATTTAACCGCCGATCAAGCAGCAACCCGTTATGGCGTTGTGCTCATTAGTGGCGTTCCGGACCAGTCGGCAACAAAAGTTAAACGCAAAGAATTGGCCGCCAGCCGCTTGAATATTCGTCTTGAGGCAGGCAACAATGATACTATTGAGGCATCGCGCCGTTGTTTCTCCCTGTCATCTGATATAGCCGATGCGCTGGAGATTTCCGATGGCGATCTCGTGGAGATATGCGGCGCCGCTTCAGTACCATTGCGCGGTTGGGCACGCATAACTTCAGGGGGTGGTGAGGGCGCTGCTACTACCGTAGGAACCGAGACGCTACGTCTGCTTGGCGCTGTCCCGGGTGATATGGTTGAAATTCGTTCGGTGCATTCCCTACCAATTTGATGGCTGATAATTTTTTCTTTTATATCACTCCTTCAAAGGCAGTCGTTATAACGACGCCTAAGGACCAATCCATAATTTATCAGGGCCATACTAGTAGACGAATGTCTCTAGTATTTAGAAACATGGGAAGCGAGAGCAGATGAGCCCCGGCAGGTATTTAATCGGCATTGATGTCGGTGGCACATTCACCGATATTTTATGTCTAGACACGGGGAACCAGGCCCTGTTGACCGCTAAGGTGCCGTCTTTGCCTGGGCGCCAATGGGAAGGTGTGCTCGGTGCTCTTGGCGAACTTGGCATTAATGCGGGCGATATTCTTGCATTTGTGCATGGAACAACTATCGCCACAAATGCTTTGTTGGAACGTAAGGGCGCCAAGACCGCACTCGTCACCACAGAAGGGTTTAGGGATACACTGGAAATTGGGCGGACCCGTCGGCTAATTGGTGGGCTGTTCGACATCAAGTTCGTAAAACCTAACCCATTGGTCGAACGTTCCTTACGAATTGAGGTGCCTGAACGGACTGGTTCGGACGGGTCAGTGCTGCAAGATTTAGTGGACCATGATTTTACACCGATGGTGGAAACACTAAAGGAAGCGGGCGTGGAGTCCGTCGCCATTGGATTCGTAAATGCTTATGTTAACGATAAAACTGAGCGGACTACGGCGACAAAGCTTGAAAATTTGATGGGTGGGGTGCCGGTGTGCCATTCGGCTGCTGTTGTGCGTGAGACTGGAGAATTTCATCGCTTTTCTACCTGTGTTCTTAATGCCTATTTAACGCCAGTGGTGACTTCTTACCTCGACACCCTTTCAACCGAACTTACCTCTCGCGGTGTACGGGCGCCGGTTAACATCATGGGTTCCAATGGCGGCGCCATGAGGCTGGACCAAGCGGCTAAATTCGCTGCCGGTACTTTTTTGTCTGGGCCGGTCGGAGGTGTAGGCGGTGCTGTACGTATAGGAGAAATGGTAGATGAGCCGGATCTCATCACCTTCGATATGGGAGGTACTAGCACTGATGTTGCGCTCATTCATCAGGCTACCCCTCGGATCAGTCACGATAATCAAATTGACGCTTATCCATTACAAGTCCCACAGCTTGATATCCACACCATCGGGGCGGGAGGTGGTTCAATTGCCTGGCGTGGTGAGGATGGCACGCTCGAAGTGGGCCCTAAGAGTGCTGGCGCTGAGCCTGGTCCAGCGTGTTATGGCCGCGGCGGGACGGCCCCAACAATGTCGGATGCTAACTTGTTGCTCGGCCGCCTGCCAATAGGCCGGTCGCTCTCTGGTGGTCTTCAGTTGGATCGACAAGCGTCGGAAGCCGCATTCGATACGCTCGCCAAAGATTTAGCGCGTGGCAAGGGTGATAGGATTGGTGTGACCGAGC
This sequence comes from uncultured Rhodospirillaceae bacterium, assembly GCA_964479475.1. Taxonomy (GTDB): domain Bacteria; phylum Pseudomonadota; class Alphaproteobacteria; order MPNO01; family UBA2964; genus JAQBTY01. The sequence continues at coordinate 129,298 of CAYZMI010000001.1, forward strand.
TAGCAGATGGCGTTATCCGAATTGCAGTGGCCAAGATGGCCGGAGCAGTTCGCGAGGTTTCAGTCCATAGGGGCTTCGACCCACGCGATTTTGTTCTTCTTGGGTTTGGTGGTGCCGGGCCGATGCATGTGTTCTTGGTAGCGGAAGAACTTGCTGTCCCGCATGTAATTGTGCCGCGCTTCCCTGGTCATCTGTCGGCATTAGGCCAGCTGCTTGCCGACCAACGCAGCGATTCAGTGCGGGCCTGGGGAGGACGCCTGAGCCATCTCGATCCTGATGAATTAAAAGAGCATGCGGTGTGCCTCCAGCGGGATGCTGCTGCTATTCTCACAGCTGATGAATTTGGTTCCGATCGGCAGGACCATATTTTTTCTGTCGACATGCGCTATGCCGGACAAAGCTATACCCTCGCTGTGCCGCTAAATATTAATAGTTTCAACTGGGATAGCTTGCGTTGTGCTTTCGCCGACCGCCACGCTACTACCTTTGGCCACGCTGACGTTAACAACGAGTGCGAAATAGTAAATATTCGGTTGGTCTCGCTCGGTATTGTAGACAAGCCGGCGCTTGCTTTCGTTTCCGCTAAAGACATGCAAGGTGACCCCATCCTTGAGACCCGACCGGTATATTTTAATGGATCATGGGCCGACACACCGGTCTATGATCGCGCGCGTATGATTGTGGGATCTACAATTACCGGGCCATTAATTATCGAAGAAGCAGGCGGTACATCAGTTGTTCCATTCGATTGGGAGGTAACGGTTCATGAAAGCGGCACATTGATGTGCAAAAACCCTGTCGTGGGATAACGATAAATATTTAATCGTATCACCGGAAGTGTGCTCCGAACGTATTATTATTTGCATCGACCATTGTGCCTGAGGGGAAAAAGGGACAACTTCCTAATAATTACCTTTAAAAAATAGAATTATGATATTGATATCGTTATTATTTATAATTTTTATTTTGACCCTGCAGCTTAAATGTTTACTACATTGAGCTTTCACCGATTGTGTGACAGCGAATGTGAGCAATTTGTCTCTTCATTTGTGGAGAATTAACATGGCCCTGAAAATGGAAATTTTCTGATGTTGAACTTCCTAAATTAGGGCACCGCCGCTATCATTTCTCCATGTATTTCCATATTCAGCTCATTGATCACCCGGCTTATTCCGGGCGGCGAGCTCAAAGCCGTGAAGATCATTGGGGCTATTTCGACGATTTTCGTGATCATTTTATAGCACGGGGTGCTACTAGTACCGATGACGGGACACGCACGTTGTCGAGTATACTGTTTGTTGAGTTTGAAGGTTGGGATGAGGTTCACAAATTTGTTGATAACGAGCCCCATAACAAAAATGGTGTCTATGACAATATTCGTATTAACCGGTGGAGCCATGCGCTGGGTCGCACGCAACGGGAGTTTCCACGCTCAAACAACCAACTGTGTTGGTATATCCGGGGGTTCAGTACTCCCGACCGCAATGATCAACGAAATGAATTAGTCGATGCCCACCGGGCTTATTTTGCTGGATATGACGCGGAGAACTTTATTGTACGCGGTGGTGTGCTCGACGAAGATGGCGCTTGCTGGCAAGGGAGCGCTAACCTGATTGTATTACCCTCGAGGGCGGATGTGGACGAATTTCTTGCCCGCGAGCCGTTTTACCGCAACGGGTTATACGATGAGGTCTTAGTAGAGAGATACAAGTTCGGCGGGCGTCCGGGTCAAATCGTCTAACTAGGTGAATTTGCACGCGGCCAAAATGACATTAGTTATCTTGCCCAATTTATTTGAGGAGAAGTTGGCTAGGCGGGATTATGTGCGATAATTCTTAATCAAAATTTATCATTCATTAATTACCCAATTCCTATACCGTAAAAAGCGGATTCCAACCCTACCTCTGGCTCTGACAGTGGTGTTTTAATATCATAATAGAGCTCGTTAACAGCAATCGAGGTTCACAATGGTGAACGCGGGAGAATCACATGGACGCTGCAACATCCCCGAAAGCCACTGCAATTGTACCTGAAGTAAGCGAACTAGATTTTAATAAATTTCGTTTGCGCCGTTTCGTTGATCGGTTGATCGACATGGGCGAAATGGAAATTCATGAAGATCCTGTAGCTTTAACCAAATTGGCCGAAATCATCGAAGGTACATCAAAAGCTTTGCTGTTCAAAAAGGCTGGGCCTGATCAACTGGAGCTTGCAGCTAAAGTGGCCGCGGGCCGAGGACGCATCGCGGCGGCCTTCGGTACTAGTTATGACAAAGTATATGATGAATTTCAGGCGAGGCTTGCGACCCCAAATCAAGTTATTGAAATACCATCCAACGAGGCGCCGGTTCAGGCGGTCCAGTTAACGGGCGACGATGTGGATCTAACGCGGCTGCCATTTTATCCGCATCACGAGTATGACGGGAGTTGTTATATCAGCGCGGGAATTGATTTTACGGTGGATCCCGAAACAGGTCGCCGCAATGTGGGTAGCCGCCGCCTGTCACTGCGCAATAAAACTCAGACCGGAACAAACGTCACCGCACCATCTGATCTCAAACGGATCTACCAGGCCTGCGTTGCACGTGGTGAAAGGTTGCCGATCAGCTTCTCTATAGGAAATCATCCATTAGATTTTTATGCTGCAACTACACGTACTCCAGTGGACGAGATAGATTTAATTGCCACTCTGAGGGGAGAGACAGCGCCGGTTGTTAAATGTTTGACCAATGATTTATTAGTTCCCGCTGATGCTGAAATTATTCTTGAAGGATATCTTGATGAACGGGGCTATGTCGAACCCGAAGGACCGTTTGGAGAGTATATGGGTTATTATGGCGCTATCCATTTTGACCCAGTGTTTACCTGCACAGCAATTACCATGCGTAGCGATGTAATGCATCAGACTTTGCAGCATGGCTCGGCATTTGTCCTCCACCAGTGTGACGCTGCTAGTATGACCGCTATGCGGATCGAGGCGGATGCCATAGAAATTCTAAAAGGCGTGGTTCGCGAGCCGCTGGCTGCTCGTCAATTGGAAACATCGGGCGGCGGTGGTTCTTTGAGAATACAAATTAGACAACGTTCTGTTGGTGAGGCGAGGAAAGCAATTGCCGCATTATTCGCTTCGCTTCATCGTATCAAGCATATCTGGGTTTATGATGACGACATCGATATTTCCAATGACCGCCAATGCGACTGGGCATTTGGCACGCGATTTCAAGCGGATGAAGACATCGTAATGCTAACCGGTATTCCTGGAATGACAATGGATCCCTCCCTACAGGGTCGCCGCACTGGCGCTAAGGCGGGATTTGACTGTACGAAGCCGCTGGGACGCGAAGGGGAAATACCCTTGATGCGCAGTGCTGCAGCTATTTTCGAAGGTAAAGCACGGTTTCAAACAGTAGAGCAGGCACTTGAGGCCGAACCCATGTTCTATGTGCATTTAGTAGAAGCGGTGGGCAGCGACGATGGTCGAGACGTCTCCTGTACAATTGATGCTTTGCGACAGTCAGGCCGGCTGGGACGTGATAGCGACGGCCGGTATCACTTGCATGAATCAGAACCTGGTACCACTGGTATAGTTGGAGATCTGTATCACGATCCGAACGAGGGTACCTGAGTTCTAGTAGGTTGTTTCGCAAATATAAGATTACGAGTGTTTAGGCTTAAAACATTCGAAGTGAAGGAGCGGAAACAAAGCAACCGTAACGTTATTGGCGTAGTGTTGCCCACAAGTGGCCATACTCAAATTTCTTATATGACCTGACAAACCTCGTCGAAATCATAGCGATATAGTCTTGGCCCCTTAACACCTTCCAGGTCAGCATATCCGATATTACACAGAAAATTGGACTTCCAGGCCTTGCCACTGAGAAATGCCTCGTCCGCGAGGGCATTATCGAAACCACCCATGGCTCCGCAATCAAGTCCAATTGCGCGCGCTGCGATAATGAAATAGGCACCTTGTAGCGTACATTGTTGGAAACCGAAATGGGCAGCAAAATCAGGATTTGATGCATGCCGTTCTTTCATTTCAGGTCTCGGAGGGTAGAGTTTTTCAAAGTTATCGAAATAATTTAGATCGGTTGCGATCAGAGCGGTAACAGGAGCCAGCATCGTTTTTTCTACGTTGGCTGGGGTGAGACAAGGTTTCAGCTTTTCTTTCGCCTCATTGGAACGAATAAATAATATACGTGCCGGCAGCGTGTTAGCGCTGGTTGTCCCGTATTTCATAATGTCCCAAATTTCCCGAAGCTGATCGTCTGTAACGTCGCGACTAGCCCACCAATTATGACTACGCGCTTCGCGGAATATGAGATCGAGTGCGTTTTGGTCGAGCCTGTCGATCTTAGTTCGCAATTCGTCAATTCGGCTGCGAGCGCCCGCAAGGGCTTGCTCTTCTGACATTTGTTCTCCTCTCCTCCGATAATATAAGTGTCAAAGTAACAGATGGCCCAAGCCGAGGCCAACATCTTGCGATTGGCGGGAGCGTCTCCGAGCGCTAATGTGAGTAATAGAGATATCAATAAATTTGCTAATGGCTGTTATGAAAAATCTAATCCCCACCGCTCGCCTGGGCGTAATTCTGTCGTCAGGAAATCGGACGGTAGAACCATATTTCCGTAAATTTGCACCGGTCAATCTTGGCGTATATGCCACTCGAATGCGTATGGGATCAGGAGGACGTAAGGCCGCCGACGACATTCAAATTGATGCTTTAGCTGCGTCTGAACTTTTGGCGGATACGGGTGTTGATGTCATCGATTTGCAGGCGACTGGTATTATGATGGAACGAGGTCCAGAGGGTGAAGCTGCTATCGTACGCTCGATAAATGAAGCCACGGGCATCTCGGTTTACACCGCGACACAGGCGGTGGTAGAAGCATTCAAAGCACTTTCAGTTGATCGGATTATTCTAATCCATCCATCCGACGATCGGGCCATCGCACGAGAGACCGCCTATCTTGAAGCCGTGGGTCTGAGCGTCACCCATGCAGTGGGTTTGCAATCGGGCGAAAGGCAGACACCGCTACCGCCAGAATATTGGGTTTCGGCGGCTTTGGACCAGGCCCAAGCCGATGGTAATTGTTATTTTCTAAGTGGCTCTTTTACCACCATGATAGAAGCGGTTGCGCCGATTGAAGCGGCGACAGACAAACCTGTAGTGACCAGTATACAGGCGGCACTGTGGGCCGGTGTAGACCGTCTATCAGACAAGATAGGCGATTTTACACCTCCTGCAGAACTTGGCCTTTTGTTCAAACAGTTATGACAGCCGGATCACGCGGCATGCTGTGGATGTTTGCTGCGGCTGTCTTCTTCTCCACCTCGGTTGGATTTGTACGGCAGTTGTCGGACACTCTTTCAACTTTTGAAATTGTCTTTATCCGACAGCTAATGGGGATAACATTCATGATCCCATGGCTTTGGCGTATTGGGATATCTGCCATGCGTACTAGCCGCATGCCTTTACTTACTTTTCGTGCTTTGTTGTCATATCTCGGTATGTTGGCGTCCTATTATTCCTATACACTAATTCAACTGGCCGATGCAGTTTCATTGCAATTCACCACGCCTTTGTTCACGGTCATCTTAGCGATAATATTTTTGAAAGAGGTGGTGGGGCTCCACCGTTGGACTGCATTATTAGTCGGGTTTATTGGGGTCGCCATTATTGTCCGACCCGGATTTACTGATATTAATATTGGCGTGCCAATAGCTATTCTTGCCGCTGTTTTTTACGCGGGCAGTAATGTGGCAAACCGGGCTCTGGCCAGCACCGAGGCAACTTCAGTGATCATGTTCTACGGCTTCTTACTTCAAATTCCCATGGCAGCCGTACCTGCAGTGCTGACATGGGTTACGCCCGGCTGGGAGCATATTTTACCCTTGCTCGGTTTCGGCATTGTAGCATTTGGCGCGCAGTATTGCTTGACTAGGTCTTTCGCCGTTGCCGATGCGAGCCTAGTAGAGCCGGTAATGTTCGTTCGGTTGCCCTTGGTCGCCATCATTGGGTATTTCGTGTTTTCGCAAAGCCCTGACGTGTGGACCTGGGTGGGGGCTGTGGTGATATTTAGCTCAACTTATATCCTAGCACGGCTTGAAGCGGCACGAGAAAGAAAGAAAGATACATATAGTTAAATATGTCGACTCTGAACTTGCGAATAAAATTCAAACAAGCTTTTGGCCGTGTTCCCAAGTTATCACTAATTTTTCTGCTAACACGACGCCGGCATAAAGAACCACGCCCACAACACTTAGCAAAATGATTGCTGCCATCATCATGGGAACGTCGAAATTACCTTCGGAGAAGATGATAATATAGCCGAGACCACGCTGTGCGGTAATAAATTCGGCAACAATAATGCCGATTACGGCAAAGGTGATACCAATTTTAAGACCGCTAAATATATATGGCAGTGCATGGGGAAATTCAATCTTGCTAAATATAGTCCAGCGACTTGCATTGAACGAACGTGCCATACGGACCATCAGCGGATCAGTACTTAAAATACCTGCATAGGTGTTTACCACCATTGGAAAAAAAGCAATTACGAAGGCTAGCACTACGCGGGTTTCAATTCCCAACCCAAACCATGCCATGAATAATGGAGCGAGAGCTACCTTGGGTACCACCTGGAAGGCCACGATCAACGGGTAGACGCTGGTATGAAACAGTGGAAAGAACGCAAGCAAGATTCCAAGTCCCATACCTCCCACGACCGCAAAGAAAAATCCCAAAAGGCATTCCCAGGTGGTCGGCCATGTGTGTGAGAGGAGTAAAGGAAAGTGCTCGCAAATCTGTCTTGCGATACGGGTGGGTGCGGGGAGGATGCCTTCTGGTACGTTAAAGGCTTTGACCCAAACCTCCCAAATGATGAGCATAAAAACGAAAATGACCACGGGCCATACTGACTTCGCGAGTGCTCCGACTATCTTGCTTTCACTATTTTGTTGTTCAGTAGCCATGGTGCTGTCGACCTAATGCTCGATGGATTGGCGCAAATGCGCGACATATTCGTTGAATTCTGGTGTTTCTTCGATGGAGAGTTCCCGAGGGCGCGGCAGATCAATGGTGACAATTTCGCTGATGATGGCCGGGCGAGGCGACATAACGAAAATTCGGTCGGACAAAAAGACTGCCTCACGAATGCTGTGTGTGACAAACAACACCGTTTTGTGAAATTCCTCCCAAATACGCAACAGCTCCTGGTTCATGGTGTCTCTTGTCATAGCATCAAGGGCGCTGAATGGCTCGTCCATCAACAACAGGTTTGGATTGTGTATAAGCGCACGGCAGATGGCGACACGCTGTTGCATGCCACCGGATAATTCACTTGGAACATTTTCGGCGAAGCCGCTCAGGCCAGTCATCTCGAGTAGCTCTTCGGCATGAGTTTTGTAATCGGAGGGGGATAGGCCAAGACTTTCTATGGGAAACATCACGTTTTTGAAAATCGTCCGCCAGGGCATTAGTACTGGTGCCTGAAACACTACGCCCGTATCCCTGCGCGGCCCAGCAACCACTTCGTTTGCCACCTCCACAGTACCAGATGTTAGTGGTAGTAGCCCCCCAACTATCATGAGCAAAGTACTTTTTCCACAACCGCTAGGGCCCAGAATTGAGACGAATTCTCCCTCAGCGACTTCCATCTGCACTTCACGAATTGCCTCGATATCGTCGCGGCGCGTTTGATAGGTCTTTCGGAGGTCTTTAATACGGACGTGGGTAGTAGCTATAGCCATTTCAGAAAACAATATGCGAATTTTTATGGAATACGTTCCGCCCGTTCCCAATAATGGGAAGGGGCGGAACGTAGAAACTTACGTCGTAATCAAGCCTTTTTGGGGTCGAACTTAGCGTTCACCGATTTTACCTTCGTCCACTCGGAAGCGCTGAGTTTGATATTGCCAGCGAAACGGTTGGTGAATAGCTTCTCGATGGGCGGTACGTTCGTAGCTTTCATATATTTGATAACCACGTTACGGGTCTTGACCTGATCGTCTTTAGCCATCCAACCGAGACCATTCTTTTCGACTGCCGGGCCGCAAGAAAGAAAGTTTGTGTTACCCGAATGGGTCAACAGCAGATCGCGTGGTTTGGTCTTGAGTTCGGGCCGTGCCGCAATCATGTAATCGAGAGCCTTCTCCGGATTCAGTAGCTGGAGTTTGAGCCCTTCCATAGCGCCGTCGACGATTGTCTGGACCAAGTTGGCTTCGTTCTTAATCATATCCGAACGGGTGATCAATCCGAGATCCAATGTCTGTAATCCGTAGTCGGCATACATGAAATGACGTGCAGGCGTTTTGCTAGCAAGCGAAGCTGCATTACTAACATAGTAGGTGCCGGTGCATTCAGCCTGTTTATTCAGAACTGAACTTAACAACTTACTCGGATGGACCAAATTCCGCTTAACTTTGTTCATATCAAAACCGGCTGCGCGGGCGAAACCTGGGAACATCTGTGTATCACCGGAGGCTGCGGCCTGGACAATCTGACGGCCTTCCAAGTCCTTTGGCGTTTTAATACCGGAATCCTTACGGCACGACAGCGCGATAGGGCTTTTTTGAAGTTTGGCGCCGATGGCGACTACATCAAGTCCCTTTGATACGCTGTTAACCACGACGCCATAACTAGCTTCAGCAAAGTTTACACGTTTAGAGGCAACAGTCTTGATTGCTGCGCCGGAGCCATAGCCGCGCTTGATAGATACATTAAGGCCACGATTCTTCCAATAGACCGCCTGAGCAGCGAATTCGAATGTATGTCCGCCAACGAACAACCACGGTAGCATGAAATCTACTTCACGGAGTTTGGAGGCACCAACTTCACTTATAAATCCGGGTGCAACTCCACTAGCGAGAATTACACCTAGACCGGTACCGGTTTGGATAACTTTTCGCCGTGATACACTTTTCGCCGGCTTATTTGTTTTATGTTCTGTCATTGTCTACTCCCTTGAAAAATTCGATTATTTATACGACTCGTGTTGTTTAAATTTCACGGTGTTAAATCTTTGCCGGAACCTACAACCACCCTATTGCTAGGTCAAATTATCGCGGGCACGAATTAACGAATTACCCTTGAACTCCTGATGGAGCGTCCCCTGGCGGCGTTATATCAAATGCGTTGGCGGTGCAGCAAGTCATGGAAAACGAACCTACACGGGCGACTAAGGTGACTAACTCTTCAGTAGTGAATACGTCTTCCGCGGCTGAATAAGTGGCTTCACTAAGCGCCCGGTTCGAAAGTAATTCATTTGCGACTTGCTGAGCTAGCAGCTCACGTTTGTCATCGCTGGGTATTTGCACTTGAGAATTGATTGCATCGATTTCCTCTTCGGTTAACCCCACTTTTAAACCGTTGCGCGACTGAACGCCCCATGGGTATTTGGCACTCCAAAAACGGGCAACAGTCAGGGTTGCAATTTGTTGCTCTCGTTTGGTCAGAGAACTTGCCGCGATACAGGCCGCTGA
>CAYZMI010000001.1:138879-145785 GCA_964479475.1 uncultured Rhodospirillaceae bacterium
TTGCAATTTGTTGCTCTCGTTTGGTCAGAGAACTTGCCGCGATACAGGCCGCTGAGTCTTGAACGTTCCGCATCAGGGCCGGGTTCCTGATATAGGCCCAAAATGGTCCACCGTGAGGTTTTCCGGCCGATACGGATTCGTCTATGACGTCACGTTGCTCATCTGTCATCTCCTCTGTTGTCAATATGGATATACGTGTCATGTAAAAATCTCCGTTATATATTGGCTGTTTGTAAATTCTAGGGAATATCGGCCGACACTTCGACTGCGGCTGTAGCAACGACGGCGACGTCATCGGCTGCGGGGTCAGGTATATCGAGTCCACCCTTGACGGTTTTAACCTTAACCTTTCCTATTGGCAGATAATCGACAATCGCCTGTGAATTTACTGAATTGGGTTTTTGAACCCCTATGGTGACGTCTATTTCAACTAAATTTTTGTTGAGGCCGAGGGATCGGACAAAAGACAAAGAGCTATGGTGGACAGCGTCCTGAACCGCGCGCAATGCTGCCTTGCTGTAATCCCCTCCATGCAAATCGTTTCCCATCCCAATTTCCAGGAGCATGCGTTTGATGGGCATCCGAACCTCCTTCTTTTAATTTAACCGCTACTTAGCTTCAGTCTACGCATTTTCAGTAATATATTTATCGACATCCGCTTCGACGACTGTGCCTTTGAAAAAGTTAGGGTTCATGCCTGTGTGCATGCCCACCACATTTCCAAACGTAAAGTCACTAAAATCGTCTTCGGTCATGAACTCTTCTTCTACCATCTCGTACGCTTCCACCATGACCTTTGTCATGTCCGGTACATCCCAGTGTCCAATGTCGGAACCGAGGATAGCGTTGAGCTTTAGCCCGTAATGATTGATTTTAGTGTCGAAAGCGACGCCGTTGAGGCTGTCATCGGCCTCACAACCAAAATAAAAGTTTCGTTTGAAGATATCTCGGATGTCTTCAGCCTTTTTGACGCCGGTCTTTGCAAAATCGTCCATTTCTTTAGGCGGTACTTTTAGCCGTGTGGACGTAGGGTGGTCAGGGTCTTCACGAATTCGTTCAGGAGTTAAATACTCGTTGCCATATTTTTCAAACATCTCTACCAAAAGATCTACGTCAAGTTTTTGCGGGTCAAGATTTACTGATAAAGCATCGAGATTTCGTTTCTCCCAATATTCAAACATGCTGTTATAAAGCTGAGCTGCCCAGCCTGCGCCACCCTCGAGAAATGCGAATTTGAGGGTTGGGAACCTGTGTGGCACGCCCCCCAAGAATAGTGCACGACAGAAATATTCGCTGCCTTTCCCGAAGCTATTGAGTGAGTTAAAAATATAATTGCTTGGCGAATTGTGTAGTGTGCCGCGGCCACGAGAGGAATTATGACAGGTAGGCGCAACGCCGAGCTCAACGCACTTCTTCCAGACTGGGTCGTACTTATCATTCTGATCTATTGCGGGAGAGGTGGGCATCATGGTGAATTTAGCAAGGTGCGGCGCTTCATCCATTACTTCCTTTGCTGGGACGGGAATTTGCGTATTCATAACGATGGCCTTTAAGCCCAGCTCGTTCACGACATACTCGAGTTCAGCACATGTCTCATTCGGATCATGCATAGGGATTAGCGCTGCCGGGGTCAGCCGGTCGGAGAGCCCGCTGAACATGTCAGCGTAGAGCATGTTCATGGCGCGATAAACTACAGGGCGAAGTATGTCATCACCTGTACGCAGGACGCCCAGCGCATGAGTACCGTAAACTACACCAAAGTCTATCCCAGCCTCGTCGAGCCGCTCGTAATAGAGCCGTGGTAGCATGGCTGTGGCACGGTCTATGGATGCGGGGCCGGAATTACCAACCCACACAGCCCGCCGACCACGAGTTCGAAATTCTTCTTCAAGCATATCCTCGTATGCGCGCGCGATATCGGCTCCGCCGACTTTTTTTACAAAGTCCAGTACTGCAAATGTCGTCTCGATCATGTGCCCGTCGGCGTCGACCACTGGATGATTGAGTTTGGTGCGGATATCGGCACCCGTTTCACCGTTGTGCTGATGGTTTGTCATACGTTTGCTTTCCGGTTATCGAAGCCTTCTATAATGATGAGTGTAGCCTGAAATCTCACTCCTGCACCCTCACTATCAAAGTTTTTTCTTCAAATTTCAGACTTGTCTTGTAGTTGTCTATAAGGAAGATTAATTGTCATGTGAATTTCAACGCTTTATTTGCCAGGTTAAACCATGTCACCAGCTGAAACCGCGCTCGACCAGACTGACAATCAAGTCGGTTTGATGAATCACGATGAATATTATGCTGTTGCTACAGGCGTCCTTCCCGGTGCCGGTTTAGGCGGATATTCACTCCCAGAAGAAATTCGTTTCGTCATACACAAAGGAGAAGGATCGCGCATGCAGGACGTGCGTGGTCGTTGGTATATTGACTATGTGGGGGGTGCTGGCGCGCTTATTCTAGGGCATGCGTTTCCTTCGGTAGTTAAGGCGGTGCAAGAACAGGCACCAAAGGGCCTGCATTTTTTCGGTACACTTAATGAGAGCTGCGTGCAGTTGGCCAAAGAGCTTGTTGGGGCCATTCCTTGCGCAGAAAAAATTGCCTACACCACGACAGGATCTGAAGCGACATTCTATGCTATGCGGATAGCTCGCGCCTTTACTGGCCGGAACAAAATATTGAAGTGCGAAGGGGGTTATCACGGGAATCACGACTACTCGACATTTTCGGTTTCGCCGCAAGCTGTTTCTAACTATCCGGCGGGTCGGCCGGACACCGCAGGTATGCCCGCAACGGTCGCTGAATCAGTTCTTGTTGGGCCCTATAACGATCTCGACACTATACGTCTTATCGTGGAGGAAGAGCGGGATGATTTGGCAGCAATTATTGTTGAGCCGGTCCAGCGGGTCATTTTTCCCAAGGATGGTTATTTGGAAGGGCTGCGCAAAATTTGTGACGAAAACGATGTGCTCTTGATCTTTGATGAGGTTGTTACCGGGTTCCGTCTTTCTTATGGCGGTGCACAGGAATATTTCGGAGTCATGCCAGATCTTGCAAGTTATGGAAAAATTGTTGGAGGCGGTGGTCCAGTGGGCTGTGTTGCCGGCAAAGATTCAATCATGGAGCAATGTAATCCGGTCAATCGTGGTAAAGAGAACTACGCTTATATTAATGGCACGTTACACGGTAATCCGGTTGGGTGCGCAGCAGGCCTTGCCACGTTGGCGGAACTCCGTACACCAGGTTTTTATGATCGTCTCCACAAGCGGGCGGGCGACTTGCAGGTCGCATGTCAGGAAGTTCTGGACCGTCACAAATTGCCAGCGCTTGCCCTTGGAAAGGGTTCTTTGTGGCAAATTGTGTTTATGGATCGCGTACCCGAAAATTTTGCAGATTTTATCCGGGCCGACATGGCGTCGACGCGAAATCTTGATATAGAGCAAATGAAGAACGGGTTGTACGTGTTGCCAGCGGTACGCCGGTTCGTTTCCGCTGTTCACTCTGATCAGGATTTTGAAGATACCGCTCGAGCGCTCGATGTGGCATGCCGTGCGTTGAAGTAAGTAGTATCCATGTTCGCAAAAATTATGGGTAACGCCATTTTGTTTTCAGAGATGACACCGCCCGATGGTGGGGAGGAAGTGTTTAACGATTGGTATGACGGTCACCATACGCCAAGTCATGTGCAAGGTGTTCCGGGATTTGTCAGCGCTATGCGGTACCAATCCAAATTGGGACCCCACTACCTTGCTATATATGAACTGACTAACGCCGGAGCACTGGATCACGAAGAGTATAAAAAACGCAAATTGACACCAGATAATCCCACTTATCAAATGCTTCAATCGGTATCAGGGTTTTCGCGCTATATCTGCGTCGAGCGGTTTCAGAGGTTTCGCGAGAATGTTACTCCAGTACCTATTGATGCTCCTGTCGTGTTATGCGAATTCTTTGCTGTGCCCAAGGAACAACGCAGTACGTTTGAGGAGTGGTATGATAGAGAGCATATCCCAACGCTCCTAGAGTGCCCTGGCTGGCTAATGACTCGGCGGTTAGACGTTGAACAGTGGGATCCGGAGCCGTATACGCACCTCATTCTTCATTATCTTAGTGACGACAATGCACTAGAATCCGAAACAATCATGAAATCGCGTAAAACTAAATTGGGCCAAGCGTTGGTAGAGCAACCATGGTTCTCACCTCAACTCGTAACGTATCACCGGCGCAACGACCGGTTTATCAAATCTGGCTAAGGCTAAATTTTATAAAGGGAGGGAAAGAATGGCTATTTCCAATCAGGATACCTATGACAAAGGCCTGAAAATTCGCCGCGAAGTACTGGGGGCGGAATATGTCGACCCCAATATGGAAAAGGCACGTTCCAATGATTTCGATGGCGCCATTCAGGATCATGTAACGGAATATTGCTGGGGTATGGGATGGGGCCGAGAAGGTGTCCTCGATCGGAAGACGCGCTCCATGCTCAACCTCGCCATACTGACTGCGCTGGGCAAGCCCAATGAACTCAAGGCACACACACGCGGTGCTTTGCGTAATGGCTGTACGGTTGAAGAAATACGAGAGCTCTTAATACACGCTACAGTGTATTGTGGTATTCCCGCAGGCGTTGATGCCTTCCGCAATGCAAAGGAAGCGATTGACTCTTGGGAGGCCGACCAAAATTGATTGGGCCTTACTTAATTTTTAGACAAATCTGAGCAGTAGGCAGTTCAAGAATGTCTTGGCATTATTTTGATCGTGTTTTGTAATACACGACAAAAGTGAGTTCTGTTAAGGGATACAAAAATTTGTTAATAGGCGGCTAGAAGTTTGCCAAAGCCCGTGATCGGTTTGGCAATGCCGGCACTCCTCATTGAGGCCCAAAACGTCGCTGTATTGCTAGTAATAACTGGTTTGCCTAATTCATCTTCCAGCGTTTCAACAACGTCGGCAGACCCAAAGTCCGTGCAGCATATGAGCAAGGCGTCAGCCTTTTGGCTATCAACTGATTTTGCATGTTGTTGTATTTCACTAGACCGCACACGGGAAATTTTTTGAATCTTTTGTAGTGATCCGCCCATGCCTAAGCCCTTGATTGCAGTGACTTCGAACCCATGCCGCTCCATAAAGCCGCGTTCTTTTTCGTTAGTCACGTCGGTGTAGGGCGTGGCCATAGCAATGCGTTTCACGCCGAGTGTTTCCAGTGCTTTTAATATAGCTCCCGCTGTCGTCAGGCTCGGTTTTCCGGAAGCTTTTTCCATCGCACTTATTAAACGGTCAGGAGGGCAGGCCATTGAACCAGAAGTACAGCCATAGGCGATGACATCAGCACCAGCAGCGGCCAGTTCTTCTGCCGCGCAACTTGCTGAAATCAACATTGCTTTGAAATCATCAGCGGCTGGGTCAGTGTCCAGTGGAACACGCGTAAAATGCACCGTCACGCCGTCCGGTTTTAATCGATTGAACTCAATTTCATTTGTCGTGTTACTTACTGGTACGATAGTTCCAATTCGTTTGTTCCAGCTCATTGGCGTACCTGTATCATTGTCTTATGTGTAGCTTTATTGAATTCGCCTAATTTTCGAAGGCACCGCGCCGATAATTTTGATTCTTGCCTTAGCTTTTAAACTATTAATGGTTTCTTGATAGACCTTCTCGGTCAATTCTTGTCTTATCTTTTTTGCAGCCTGCTCATAACTTTCATTCCCTGAGACACGCCGATCCTCAACCTTAATAACGTGCCATCCAAATCGAGTTTGCACGGGCTCTACCGTAATATCCCCTGGTTTGAGAGCAAAAGCCGCCTTTGAGAATGGCGGGACCATTTGTTTGTATTCAAAATAACCCAGATCTCCTCCGTTTCGACCGGATGGGCCAGTCGATCTGGACTTAGCGAGGTTCGCAAAATTGGCTCCGGCTTGGAGTTGTTTAATAATTTGTAACGCTTGGGATTTTGATTTGACGAGGATATGGCGTGCTCGGACTTCTTGTCGTTTGCGTTCTAATGCGATGGATTGCTGGTATTTGTTACGTATCGCCTTTTCAGTGACCCGCTCCCCAATTTTTTCATTTATATAGGCTTCGTTGATAATACTGCGGGTTACCGAAGCGATGCGACGCTGGACCGATAGGCGTTTGTCGATCCCCGCCTGGCGCGCCGCTTCTTCCACTACTAACTGTTCAATCAATTTGTTCAACAGTTGCCCACGTAATTGATTAAGTGGGATTTTTTTGTATTGGCCGGGTAAATTGGAATAAAAAGCCTTAATTTCTGATTCCATGATTTTACTGCCGTTAACTGTTGCGGCGACCATATCTTTTTCCACCCCGGGTGCCTTTATTTGGGCTGTGAGTGGTGTAGTCGCCATTATCGCAAAGACGAGCACCGCGCTGGTAAACAGGGCGGGTTTCATAAGATAACTCCTATACTGGAAAATGAGTTGAAAAACGGCAGGCGTCTCATGGAAATGGATGGAAATAAATCTGGATATTTTCCAAAAACATTTTGAAATTAGATAGTCCATGTGCAAGCACAAGGTAACCGCAAAATGTTTATTTTTCCTACGTTTGGAGCTTATTTGCCGGCCGCCATTTAAATGCCGCGTGTTCAATTCTGGCAAATACACCATGTTCAAGGATTAGCATGAGGATTACGAACATAATAATCCAAGCCAAAACTAGCTCCATGTTAAACTGCTCGAACCAGAAGAAAAACATGTAGCCAATGCCAAACTTAATTCCAAATGTTTCAGCAAGCGCTACAATTTTCCATGTCATCCCAAAAGCAAATCGGAAGGCTGAAAAAATATAAGGGAGGAGCTGTGGAATGTAGACTTTCCTAATAAGCATTCTTCGGTTAGCGCGGAAAGTAATGGCCATATCGATCAGAGATTTATCCATAGCCAT
>CAYZMI010000001.1:145885-152417 GCA_964479475.1 uncultured Rhodospirillaceae bacterium
TTCGGTTAGCGCGGAAAGTAATGGCCATATCGATCAGAGATTTATCCATAGCCATTGCACCCTGAAATATGTTTACCGCTACGAAGGGAACGACTACCCCAACCACTGCTACTAGGCTGCCAATTTCGTTAAATCCAAACCACATCACAGCGAGAAATACCATGAGTATTGTCGGCATGGTCAGCATCAAAGGCAATAAGGACATCATGGAATGCTCGATGACTTTGCGGAGACCCATAGCCAAACCAATCGCAATACCTAAAATCATTGCGATCCCAAAAGTTAAAAAGGTCCGTCCTAACGTAATACCGACATGAAAATATGCCGAGTTACCCTCTGGTCCTGGATTGGTCAGAATTCCCCAAATGGCATTGGCTATTGCCATTGGAGTAGGAAGGACTTCAGCATCCGCCATTGCAATTGAAGCGCCATACCAACAAAATATCAGGACAATTATAGACCCTATTCTTAGGGAAATTGCTGTAGCCTTCTCCGACATTTAACCGTCCTCTAGCGTCTGTTCGTCCAAGACACTAAAGAATTCTCGTACTAAATCTTTCTCGAGATCAAAAATTTGGGGGTCCTCAGGTTTCCTCGGCCGCGGGACATCAATCTCGATGTGTTTGAAAATTTTTGCCGGCTTCGTGCTCATCATATAAATATGATCAGCTAGAAATACGGCCTCACCAAGATCATGGGTTACGAACAAAATTGTTGGTTTTGCACGCATTAAAATTTCCATTAAATCGAACCGCATTTTTCGGGCGGTAATTTCATCCAAGTGGCTGAACGGTTCGTCCATCAGAAGAATATCGGGTTCTATAGCCAGTGCCCGAGCAATCGCCACTCGCTGTTGCATGCCGCCGGATAAATTTAGGGGATAATTTTTTTGTTGCCCCTCCAGGCCAACCATTTCCAAATACTTATCAATCCGTTCTCGCCACAAATCCTTGGGAATTTCCTGGGATTCGAGTGCAAACGTCATATTGTCTTCTACTGTTAACCAGTTTAGTAACCGAGCATTTTGAAAGACATAGCCAACACGGGGTTCTTCCGCTTCAGAATCTGAGTAAACATCCAAAGTGCCACCATCCGACGGGTCATGTGTTTCTATGCCCGCGATGATGTTAAGCAAAGTTGATTTTCCGCAGCCTGATGGGCCGACGATACTTGCAAAATTGCCTTTCTCTACATTGAGGCTAATAGAATCCAAGACAACAAATTCTTCACCCGTCATGGGGGCATTGAATTTTTTTGTCAGATTATTTACCGCAACTACGACGTCTGGTGCTGTACTAACTTCAGCTGGCAATTTGATGTCTCCACTTGAATGTCCGTCGTTCCCATAAACGGAACACAACGAACTCGATAAGAACCATAAGCAACATGAAGCTCAATCCCCAAGTAAGCATCATGTCCACACGAGTATCTTCGAACCAATAGATGAGTTTTTGACCGACGCCACTGCTGACACCAAAGGCCTCTCCAACAAGAGCAATTTTCCATGATAAAGATAAAGCTATGCGCATCGCGGAAAAGATATATGGCATCAATTGTGGAATTAGCACCTTTCTCAGCATCATCCACCGTTTCGCCCGGTAGACGGTTGCCATGTCTACTAACTCTTTCTCTAGTGCTTTAGTCCCTTCCCAGATATTCATGGATACAAAAGGAAAGACAATCAGCACGATGGTGAGGAGAGGTGCAATCTCGGATAGACCAAACCAAAGAACCCCGAGAAAGGCCCAGCAGATTGCCGGAAAGGTTAAGAGGACCATTATCCAGCTATCCATAAAGGATTCGAAATTTTTCTTTATGCCCATCAAAAGCCCGATACTCGTGCCTATAAGCATACAAAGAACCAGGCCGTTAAAAATACGTGTGAGAGTTTTCCATATGACTGCGTAGGTTGCCGGGTCACTGTAGACTTCAATAATTAGGTTGAAGAGCCAAAGTGGACCCGGCAAAAATACTGGCAGAAAGAACAGGGACGCTATTTGCCAAACAATCAGAGTGGCAATAATAGTCAAGACCCCTGGTACTAGACCAGGCTTCAAAAATGTAGACTTCACAATTACTTACTCTACAAACTTAACTCACGCATGGCTTAATTGAGAATTAAGCCATGTTTTTCTTTTGAGGGCACTTTTCCTAACACACCATGCTTGGCAGCCATATGTAGGAATTTCCATTGGTTGTCACGGGTTTCTTTATCCCATTTAGCAAGAAAAATGCGCTTGGACATTAGCCATTTTTTATAGGTTTCTGCCTGTGCTTTGTTTTTAACAGCGGCAAGCTTACCGTACTTGGCGACCACTTTATCAAGATTTTTGGGATTGCGGAGCCATTTCCAAGAATCTTCAAATGCTTTTGATAAAGCTGCGGCTCTGGCTTTGTCTTCGTTGACCCAGCTTCTCCATGCGACCAATGGTCCGGACCACACAATTGGCTGCCCGGTCTTTTTCTTCCAATAATCATTGGGAGCAAAAACGGAACGGTATTTATCCGGTTGCGCGGCTGCTGCGATAGTCAAGGAGCTAATATTAAACATTGAATCAACTTGTCCGCGATCCAGCAATTTCAAAAGAGCAGGCGGAGCAGCTTGCACAAACTCAGTGTCCTTGAGAACATCAAATCCATAGCCATCTATAATGGCAGCGCGTGTTGCCTTGAAGGCTCCAGCACCCGTCGACCAACTTGCAAATTTTTTGCCCTTAAGGTCTTCAATCGTTTTGTAGGGTGAAGATTTTAAAACAAACACTTCCTGCATAACTGTTAGGCCGCCACCTATGATCACCCAGTCGAGTCCCTTATTTATCCGTGCAATCGCTGCTGTACCAGCGTAGGTCGTAGTAAAGACTTCCTTAGCCGGCAAACCTGCCATATGCCCTTTAAATGGCCTCGCGTCGATTTCCAGATCAATACCATGTTTTTTAAATACGCCCGCGTCCCTACCCCCGTAGGCATTTAAAATAAAGACGCTATTACGTGGTGCGGTGATCTTCACTTTTTTGAGGCCTGCAGCTGTCACTGGGGTTGTGACGAAAACGGAAATAACCCAGGACATACATGCGAACAAAGCTAACTTTTTCATTATTCCCCTCCGGTTCAACTGTGTGACGTTGAGAACTTATTTTATAATTAAGCCGTATTCTAACCGAACTTATCGGCTGAATGAAAGGATGATCTCAGAGGATTTAGTTGACGGGGAACGCCAGGTAAATTGAACATAATTTTATCCCCAACCTCGTCATTGAAATTTTGCTAACGCCGACAGAGCAGCTGCACATCCCTCAGGCGTATCGAAAGCCGGCACTCCGTTTGAATTCAATCGCCGGATGATTTCAGGAGCCGATGGGCTCGAATAAACCAAAATTGGCTTGCGTGCGAATTTGAATGCCTCGATAACAGGTTCGGCAACTAGATCAGGACGTCCAACGCTTGACGAGCCGATAATTGGAACTAATGCGTCGAAGTCGCGGCTTTCTATCAGGGAGAAAATCGCTCCTTTGATAATTTCAGGTCTAAGGCCCGCGAGGGTGAGGTCTATGGGATTGCGGTTAGGTGCGTAGCCGTCATGATTAAGTAATGAGTTGAGACGGTTTACTGTTGACCTGCCTGGGTATGGCGTGTCGAAACCGGTTACTCCACAGACGTCGGCGATCAATCCACCAGCACCACCGGTCGTGGTGAGTATGGCGACCCTCTTGCCCTTCAATTTAATGTTATTAGAAAGTGCCATTGGAACATTTAATAAATCGTCAAAAGTATTGACGCGAATAGCTCCGACTTGTTGAAACAAACCGTGATAAGCGCGATCCTCGCCGGCCATTGCTCCGGTGTGGGAGGCGGCCGATCGTGCCCCCGGTTCTGAACGACCCACTTTATATATAACGAGTGGTTTCTTTTTTTTGTGCGCACGCATGGCGACCGTGCGAAACCGATTGGGATCGCGCAATGTTTCTAAATATAGAGCTATAACCGATGTCCCAGGATCATCAATCAAGTATTCGATAAAATCGCAAACTTCCAAATCTGCTTCGTTACCCGTAGCGATCAGTTGGTTAAGACCAATCCCTCGATACGCCGCCCGCGACATAAGCGATCCCAAGATGCCTCCACTCTGAGAAACCACTGCAATGCTGCCAGTCTGTCGGTCCTGTGCGTCTAGTGCACCGGAGGCGGAAAGAGTTACCGAATCCCTTAAATTGACGATACCAATTGTGTTAGGGCCAAGGAGACGCATAGCCCCTGACGCGTGGCACAATCTATTCTGCCGGGCCATCCCATCGGGTCCGGCTTCTGCATAACCCCCGCCTAAGGCGATTGCTACAGCGGTGCCGTGCTCGGCTAAGTCCCGGAGATATTCCTCTGCATGGGTAGGGCCTACGAGCAATATGGCGACATCGGGTGGTCCGGGTAAATCTCCGACGCAGGCATAACAGGAGTGCTTACCTATTTTTGTGTATCTGGGATTGATAGGCCAAATTTCTCCATCAAAGCCGTCTGACTCTAAATAATGAAGGGGGCGGCCGGCTATTTTTAGAGGATCGTTTGACGCGCCAATAATTGCCACGCTGCGAGGGCGGAATAAACGTTCAATTGCAAAATTCTTTTCGGTTAAAACAGCAACTTTCAATTCAGCTTTTCCGTTTGTCTAGAAAGGCTGTGACCGCATCATGGTGTTCGTCGGAGGTGTAACATATGGCTTGCGCTTGACGACCCAAGGCAAAGAGTTGTTCCATCGGCAGCTCGAAACTTTGATCCAAGATCGATTTTGACAGGGCCACGGCAACATTCGATCCGATCGTCATGGATTGCGCCAACGCTACGGCTTCATCTATTAGATCACCCGGATTGATGACCATATCTGCCAGCCCAATTTCTAGTGCTTCTTGAGCTTCTATACGCCGGCCCGAAAATATTAGTTCTTTGGCGCGAGCAAGCCCGACGCGTCGCGGAAGGAAATAAAGACCCCCACCATCTGGAATGAGCCCTCGTAGGATGTAGCTCATGGCGAATTTTGCGTTTTCCGATGCAACAATAAAATCACAACACAACGCCATGTCGCAGCCTAATCCCGCAGCCGCCCCGTTCACGGCAGCGACTGTTGGTTTTGTAAGACTATGAATTTGGGTGATCGTGCCATGGGTTCGCCGCTGCCGCTGCCAACCGTTGATAGCGACCTGGCCGGTGGGCGCTTCGAGGCGCTCCTTCATGGCGCCTATATCGCCGCCCGCGCAAAACGACCGGCCGCGACCAGTTAGTACAATGGCCTCTACTTTGTCATCTAGACCTGCCCAGTCGATGACTTTGACTAATTCTTCCCGTAATTCGTCGTCCATGGCATTATGAACTTCTGGCCGGTTTAGGGCGATAATTGCAACGCCTTCTCTTTGTTCTATTTCAATTCGATCCGACATCGGCAGGCCGGTTTTGTTGTCAGTCGTCAAATTAATCTCCAAGACCAGATTAGCTTCAATGATCTATTTGGCGGTGTCCGTTTGTTCTGCCAATGGTGCTAGATGCGATAGCATTCGGGCCGCGTTATGGTGGAAGATTTTTTGTTTGGCATCTTCACTGATTCTCGCTTCATTCAGTGCTTTGGAGGACCATTCGCATCCAAAAGTAGATCCGTCGGTGCCAAACACGATACGATCTTCTCCAAAGGCACACACACCCGCTTCGATTGCTCGTGCGCCAAAAGAATTGCAGTCGACGATGACAGACGAGTCAAAAAATCTTTTAGACGGCAGTTCCTCTTCGGGCGTGTCTAAGAGACTTCGATGATCCATGCGTTCGATTTCATAGGGGATGTTACCGCCCAAGTTGTGAATTTGGATCATGGCATCGGGATAATCATCGAGTATGTCCGTCATACAAAGCGTCACCATGTTCGAAGAAAGGCTAGCTTGCATGTCGAGAGTGCCTATACGACGGCGCATGTTATCGGTGTCTTTGGCAACACGTGGCCAGGCATCGCCTGCTCGTGGGCCAAAATGTAA
Organism: uncultured Rhodospirillaceae bacterium; assembly: GCA_964479475.1. Taxonomy (GTDB): domain Bacteria; phylum Pseudomonadota; class Alphaproteobacteria; order MPNO01; family UBA2964; genus JAQBTY01. The sequence continues at coordinate 151,891 of CAYZMI010000001.1, forward strand.
AAACACAACAGCTTTATGTTTGTTCGCTACTTCCAGGATTGGTCGCATGGCTTCAGCGTCTTCGTAGGTTAGAAATGCGTTACCAGGAACCTGGACTCCCACGATACCTGGTAATGCAATTGCGCGCTCGAATTCCTCAGCAGCGGCGGTAATGTTCGAACTCGGTAACGAGGCGAATACAGCAAACCGGCCCTCATGATTTTGGCAAACTGCAGATAAGGCGTCGTTGACGATGCGTACCAACGGTAATGCTTCCTGGATGGGTAGTCTTTCAATCCAAGTAAAACCGCCGACCAAAGAGAGAACTGCCGTACTAATTCCTTGTTCATCCATTTCTGAAAGACGTATCTCGACATCATCAAAGGCTTCGGCAATTGGTTGGTTATAGCGCCCATCATTGAGAATTTCTTCACCATTTTCATCAGTGTTGATCATTGGTGGCGTAGTTCGATTTCTCAATGCATCTATCAATTCGGGCGGACGCCAATGGGCGTGCATATCAATTGTCATGGCTATTCCTCGTCACT
>CAYZMI010000001.1:152517-157272 GCA_964479475.1 uncultured Rhodospirillaceae bacterium
TCGGGCGGACGCCAATGGGCGTGCATATCAATTGTCATGGCTATTCCTCGTCACTTAAATTTGGCGTGCAAATTAACTGTCGCAGTATAGAGTGTTTTATTTAATGATGAAATCAACCCTCTAAGCTGCCTGGCTTCATAGCAAGTTTTGTTGCTGGGGCCAGGACAAGCGAGAAGTTTGGACTGGTAATCTTTGATCCGCACGAATTTGTTAATTGCCCCGCTATAAGCCTTAGACACATATGAAATTTAAGCTGCTAGGCGCGAAGTGCAAATTAGATGCGTAACCAATCGGTATTCGTTTTCCTGGCCGGATTACCCTTAGGACTATTTGTCCCTAATAACACGGTCGCCAATACGTTCGTACATCAAATAGCTGCTCCGAAACCAGGGTTCTTCGGAAAGTTTTTTGAACCAATCGCTTTGGCGGGCCGAGGCCCTTTCATCTGAATCCAACGCTGTATTATCATCGAGGTAATGGAGCGCTAGGTGCGTCCACGGTTGCGGTTCACCATCGTAAATTTCAAACCGGCGAATGCGCAGCCAATCCGGGCACTTGAGGAGCATAGGATTATGTTCTTGGTCGTACCAATTATTAAATTCTTCCGCACGATCGTCGGGAACGCTGAAAAAATCAGCATAAAGGTAGGGTGCATCTAGCACATCGTCGCCCACATCTTCACGTTGTTGGTCGGAAATTTCGTTTCCTAAATAGCGTGCATAGTCCAAGACATTGGCCATCATCCATGCCGTTTTGGCATTGGGTTGTGATTTAACTTTTTCGTACTCATCACTGTCGAGCACGTTAGGTGAGTCCAACTCGAACACACCTAAATAGTTGGGTCGGTCAGTGTCACAGTATCGTTGTGCACTGACAAAGCCTGGGACACTCATCCTCACAGGAATTTGGTGTGTGTCATACCAGTGGTTGAAATCATCTTCCCAATCGGGATCTGGTGACAATTCAGATAATAGAACTGTGGCGCCTTTCAACGCCTTTCTCCTTTATTTGGGTTATCTCATAATTCGATGGTAACAAGAGATGCCGTTCAATCAAAGAGTATCTTATGGTGTGTAGTCAATGGTTGTGACAAAGCGGTATGATTTTATTGCATACTTTTGATATTTGGGTGCCAATTTGCTTATCCATAGTTTGATTTAATAAAACACAATGTTTCAAAAAATGAAGTGAGACGTCATGGCGAAAGATGAGTTGGACGGAAAGGTCGCATTAATAACGGGCGGTGCCCGTGGCCTGGGAAGGGAAATGGCAAAAGCTTTTGCGGAGGCTGGTGCCGCAGGTATTTGCATTACAGCTGCGCCGGCTTCCGACGAAACCGATGATGAAATTGATGCGGAACTGAAGGACACACTTGCCGTTATTGAGCAAATTGGCGTTGAGGGAATTGCTCTAAAGGCTAATGTAGCATGTGAGAAAGACTGCACCCGTGTTGTAGCAGAGACCTGTAACGCCTTTGGCGGTCTCCATATTCTGGTAAATAACGCTGGCATGGCAGGACGATACGCTCACGGTGGTAACGGTGATTTGAAATTGCACGAGCTTGATCCCAAAGGTCTGCGAGAAATGGTTGAGACTAACGTGCTTGGTCCTTACCTAATGGGGTGGGCTGCGGCTGGTCATTTGATCGATAAAAAATGGGGTCGAATTATCAATATTTCTAAGCGTACCGATTCCATGCATCGTAAGGCATTGACGCCCTACGGGCCGTCAAAGGCAGCGTTGGAAGCCATGACAATTTCTTGGGCTGAAGCTTTGTTTGAGACCGGAGTAACCGTCAATACGTTGTCACCGGGCGGTCTAGTAAACACCAAATTTGCGTGGGGGAATATTAGGGGTCGTGGTTTGGATCCAACTGTCATTAAGCCAATGGCGGTGTGGTTGGCGTCTCCCGCGTCAAATGGGATCACTGGTTGTCGATATGCTGCGGACAAATGGAATTCGGACTTAAAAACAGCTTCTGCTGCGGAAGGATGTCGCGAACCTGCTATTTTTCCTCCACCCACTAGTCATGAGACGCTGTTAAGTAAAGCATGGGAGGCGTCTTCGCCTTAATAGTGGTTCCTGTCGAAGAGAATATTATAAATGTTGCTGGTATACGTACCCGTTATCTTGAGGCCGGGAGTGGTGAGCCTCTCGTATTTTTTCACGGAGGCAATATGGGTGCGGCCAATTTTGCGGAATGTGCGGAGGCATTTAATGCAGTTATTGTTCGTTTTGTAACTGGGATTTCAAGCTAATGGCTGGTCGAAAAATTTTACGGTATTTGATTTAATCATATCGGTGCAACGAACTTTAGAAGATGCTATGTGGAGAATAGAGCGCTTAGCCTAAATAAATTATTGAAATTTAAAAGAATTACTTGAAGTTTATCCGACCGGTGAATTTTTCATTTAAACCGGCAATTACGAGGAAATAATGGCACAAAAAACTGAAGCAGTCCGGCGCAACGAAGGGTACCAGGATTTACGTGATCTATTGGAGGTCTTCGATGGGATGGGTGAGGTCGAATACGTCGACGGCGCGGATTGGAATCTGGAAGTGGGTGCTATTTCGGAGATGACCGCAGCCGCCAAACCAGGTCGTGCTAAAGCGATGTTGTTTGATAATATTCCGGGGTATCCGCAAGGTTTTCGAATTCTCTCAGGCGGCGCTAATGCTTTCCGTCGCCTCGCAGTTGTTCTCGGTCTGCCAGAGCCCAAAGACGAAATCGATTTAGTCCAAAGCTATCGCAAACAGGCAAAAGAAAATTTTGAGCTAATTCCGCCGATTGAGGTCTCCAGTGGCCCGATTATGGAGAACGTGATGCGCGATGATGAGGTGGATGTATGGAAGTTTCCAGCACCGTTTGTCCACGAACTTGATGGTGGCCGGTATATCGGTACCGACGATGCCATAATTATGCGCGATCCAGACACTGGTTGGGTGAATTCCGCAACTTATCGGGTGATGATACATGACAAAAACACGGTGGCCATTTGGATGTCCCCTGGTAAGCAGGGGAGAGTTATAAGTGAGAAATACTTTGCCAAGGGCGAGCCGTGCCCGGTTTTGATTTCTTGTGGCCACGACCCGCTGCTGTTTCTTGTTTCGCACCAGGAAATAGATCATGAAGTGGACGAGTTTGCTTATGCTGGTGGTATGCGTGGCCGTGCCCTTGACGTCATTTCGAGCGAATTGCATGGTTTGCCGATGCCTGCACATGCGGAAATCGTGCTTGAAGGTGAGATGTATGGCGACGAACTACGTGAAGAGGGACCATTTGGCGAATTCATGGGGTACTATGCTTCTAACGCGAGTAAGTTGCCCGTCGTTCGCATCAAGCGCGTATACTATCGTAACAACCCAATTCTGACGCTCGCTATACCGTCGCGCCCCCCTGAGAATTTCACCTTTGCACGTGCTGCAGTAAAATCGGGTATGATTTGGGACGAGGTTGAAAAAGCAGGGCTTCCGGGCGTCCAAGGTGTATGGTGTCACGAAGCCGGCGCCGGTCGCCTCTTTAATGTCATTTCAATTAAGCAAATGTATCCCGGCCACGCCTCGCAGGCAGCAATGTTGGCTTGTAATTGTCATGCAGGAAATTATGCGGGCCGGTGGGTGGTTGTAGTTGATGAAGATATTGACCCCTCCAATATGTTTGATGTCGTTTGGGCTATGTCGACGCGTTGTGACCCACCTGAAGATGTTCAGTTTATCAAGCGTGCGTGGTCGACACCGTTGGACCCGCTACTCCGCGAACCGCCCTATGAAAATAACCGTGGTATTATTGACGCTTGTCGACCCTATGGTTGGAAGGACGAGTTCCCTAAGGTTGCTGAGGCAAGCCCTGAACTTAAAAAGCAAATTCGGGACAAATATCCGCAGCTGTTTTAAACTAAAAATGAAGCACAGGAATAAACAATGGCTGACGGCGGATTAATATTAACTCCTGCGGAACTGGTGGATGATCGTGTTGATCAGGGCATTTTTCGGGTCGATCGCTCGATATATACGGACCAAGCGGTATTTAGCGCTGAAATGGAACGGATATTTGAACGTGGCTGGGTTTATTTATGTCACGAAAGCCAGGTCCCTGAAGAGGGAAGCTACTTTGCTACCGAAATCGGTTTGCAGCCTGTATTCGTTATGCGTCAAAAGGATGGTGGTCTTAGGACGTTTGTCAATGCTTGTTCCCATCGTGGAGCAATTCTGACCCCGGTTAAGCAGGGCCAAGCAAAGGTGTTAACCTGCCGATTTCATGGCTGGGCCTATAATTGCGATGGGCGTTGTGTCCGCGTCAAAAACGAAGAAGAAGGATTTGGCGCCGATGGTTTTGATCGTAGTCAATTTAACCTCACCCAAATAGAACGGACCGAGAGTTACCGTGGATTTGTCTTTGGTAGTCTGTCGGATCGAGTAGATCCCCTTATTGATTATCTTGGAGCGGCAGCAACTTGGATAGACTTGTTGGTCGAACAATCACCTGAGGGATTAGAGGTCGTTCCAGGTAATTCGACATATGTCATTCGTGGTAATTGGAAATTGCAAATGGAAAATGCCGTTGACGGACATCATGTCTCGACAGTTCATCGGGTTTTTGCAGCGACCGTTCGCAACCGAGAAGAGCGTGATGGAACAACGGGGCTTGCACAAACGGAAGGTGGTCGGATCACCGGCAAGGTTCCATCCGGGGCCTATGACCTCGGAAATGGTCACATGTCCATCTGGGCTACGCATACCACCCCTGAACGCCGG
>CAYZMI010000002.1:0-3517 GCA_964479475.1 uncultured Rhodospirillaceae bacterium
CCAGTTTGTTCATTATCGGTCATAATTCCCAGCATGATGATGTCGGAATTATAATTAACCGTATGCATTACACCATGGACTGCGAGCGGCAACGCAACCACAAGGACCGGCTTCCATTTATCATAGGAAAATGTAAGACGTAATTCCGCGACGACGCGGCACCCATAGATAAATATTACGGCAACCGCAACAACGCTAGCAACGAATGCAACAATTGCTGCTATCGCTATATCATTTGGAGAATTGACAAAAACGACGACTAACAGGAGTGTCAGAAATGACGTGGAAATCTGCCTAATTCCATTGACACTCATGCGCTCCAAACCTTGGAAAATAAAATCGAGCGTAAAGGCTAGGGCAAACACACCCAACCCTTGAATGGCGAGAACAATTTTTTCAATTTCAGGCCGGTCCAAAAAATAAATGATCACCAAAAACAGCGAATAGCCGATTATAGCCAACGTGAGACGTAACCCAATAATTGGTCCTGCTATTTCTCCTGCTGCCGAAGGGTCACGAGCTATTTCGCGGGTGCCATGTAAATCCGTTCCCAACGAGGCAAATATCCCTAAGAAGGAGAGGAAAGCTACACCCATACCGAGGACCCCAAATCCATCAGCACCTAGCGCTCTCGCCAAAATAGCTGCGGTCAGAAGACCAGCCGCAGACGATAAGAGCTGCGCCACTGTCAGAAACGAAAAATTTCGGAATATGGTAGTGGTGCTCACGTTTACCATTCAGGTTCGGCTTAAACGATCAGCAACGATTATGTTGACCACAATCGGTCGGTAGCGATTTGGGCGCCCTCTGCCATACACCTAAATTTTGACCAGACAATATCAGGCGACACAAAAGGCTCCGCTCGAGCAAAGGTGCCGAAGCCACAATCAGTTCCTGCAATGACACGCTCTCGCCCCACAACACTGGCCCAGTTACATATGCGCTGCGCGATCAGTTTAGGGTGTTCCACAAAATTGGTTGTGGAATCAAGAACGCCTGGGATTAGAATTTTGTGATCCGGAATATTTGTATCCTTGATGTCCTCCCACTCGTGTTCATGACGCGGATTAGCGCCCTCGAACAAAATGGCGGCCGGTCGTGCCCGCATTAGAACCGGGAAGATTTTTGCTAACGGAAAGTCATGTGTATGGGGACCTTCATAATTTCCCCAACATATATGCATACGCATGCGATCAGGCGGAATATTCTGTGTTGCAGCGTTAACCGCTTCCATATTGCGATTCGCTATGCGCAGAAATTCATCGTCACTTAAATTTTGATATTGATTGTGCCGAGCTGACCCCAAATCTGGACAATCTATTTGTAATAAAAACCCAGCGTTATAAATAGCCTCATATTCGGTTTTCATGGCATCAGCCATGGCTTCTATATAAGCCCCCTCATTGGGGTAATAATCATTCGGCACAAACTTTGAGAGAACACCCGGGGATGCTGCATTCATAAACCCTTCGGTTGGTTTCGACTTAGAAACTGCATCTTTGAAATGAGCTATATCACGGTCTATTGGTTCGACATTTTGATAAGTAACAGGACCAACAACCCAAGGCCGCCCATACTCAAGTGCCCACCCCTTCCGTGCCTGGCGCGCACGTTCAGCAAATATTGGATGTTCTAGCATGTCCAAATTGGCGACCGCCTTTGGCACCTCAGCACCTGGTGGCTTGCCTTCTTGTATACCGGAAAGCCGATGTTTGACGTAGAACGTATAGGCAATTTTGCCCATCTCCCCATCACTCACAATATCAATTCCAGAATTGACCTGCTCAGCGACAACGTCATTTACAGCTTGAGAAACCCGACTCTCAAGAAGATCGGGATCTTTGAGTTGTCCTTGATCTTGCTCAGTCAAAAGTTCGAATAGGTCCGGGGGCCGTGGCAAACTGCCCACGTGGGTTGTTAAAATATGGTCATTGCTTACCTGCATGGGTCTGTATCCCCTAAAATCCTCTCGGTTAGAGAGATTAAATTGATGAAAACAATGTTCGAAAGCAGCCTATTTTCGTTCGTACTGCCTCGTACCAAATAAGTTAGACCAACTTTCATCATCCCATTCTTTTTGATCGGCCTTGTCTTCAAGTTTATCCATATCTTTGGCCACCGCTGGGCGCACCGCAATAGTGTTAAACCAGCGTTCCACGTTGGGGAATTCCGCGAGATCTTGCCCCTGACGGCCGTGCAACCGACACCACGGGAAAATCGCCATGTCAGCAATTGAATAGCCGTTACCGGCAACGTATTCCCTCCCAACGAGCCTATTGTCCAACACTTGGTATAACCGCCTAGCTTCATTGGTATAGCGATCATAGGCATAATCGATCTTCTTGGGCGCATATGCTCGAAAATGATGGGCTTGACCCAACATGGGGCCGAAACCGCTCATTTGCCAAAACACCCATTCCAAAACGTTGAGCCTGATAATCGGTTCGGTGGGCAAGAACTTCCCGGTCTTTTCTGCCAGATAGAGAAGAATGCAACCTGATTCAAAGACTGAAACAGGGTCTCCGTCCGGCCCGTCGTGATCTAAGATAGCAGGAATTTTATTATTGGGACTGACCTTAAGGAATGCGGGATCAAACTGTTCGCCCTTTTCGATGTCGACAAAGTGTTCTGTGTATTCCAGCCCAGCCTCCTCTAGGAAAATATGAATTTTCTGACCGTTGGGAGTGGATGCTGTATAGAGCTCAATCACCATATTCTCCTACAATTAACTCATTGACCAAATTGGGCTTAGGATTTTACTTATCAGGGTGGATATAGCGGTACGCCAATTTTATTAATACTGCACATGACCTATTGCGGATAAATAAACTATTTCATCCAGGTGAAAAGCAACATTAAGCCCTCTCTTTTGTGGTGTGCTCGTTATAAATTCACCTACGGTTGAGGGCCGCAGTCAATGAATTTCTCGTTTGTTTTTGCGGTCAAGGTAGGCCGTTTTGAAGCGAAGTCGACATTCATCGTAGTGAAGATCGCGCTTGTAAAGCGATGGCGGTCCCGACATTACTCGAACCCATACGAAGCGAGGCGCTGGCGTATTAATCAGAAATTTTGCCGCTTCATCCAGTTGCTCAGAAACATCGACCGTAAGTACAGAATCAATTCCGGCACCTTTTGCCAACAAGGCGAGATTTGTCCGGCGTGCCGTATGGCTTTTTTGGCCTCCTGTCTCTGCGTGTTCCCTGTTATCGATACAAATGATCGACAAATTATTGGGCATCATGGTTGCAACTGTGGCAAGCGATCCAATACCCATCATCAGCTCGCCGTCGCCAGTGATTACCGCAACCCTTTCTTTGGGTGCAGATAATGCTATTCCCAACCCGATCGATACAGCCGCACCCATCGCACCCGCCATGGTAAATATATTGTCTCCATCGTCCGTGAGCTCCGCGGCATCCTTGGATGAACCGGCAAGGCCGGAAACCAACAAATATTCACCATGATCAGGCAGTAGCTTTGCAAGGACTTCTCGACGATCAAGTTCGAATTCTGACAT
>CAYZMI010000002.1:3617-22753 GCA_964479475.1 uncultured Rhodospirillaceae bacterium
GCGGCAATCCGCTTCCGAGATTTTCGCCTTTTACTTTATTCCAAAATTTTCGGCTGGATAGCACTGCATATGATCATGGGCGCTGTCCCATTTCAAATTTATGATTTGACGCGTGACACTCTCAATCTTGCTTATATTGGTCTTGCTACATTTGCGCCCGCCGTCGGCTTCGCGCTATTCACCGGTTATGTCGCCGACCTTTTCGACCGCAGATTGGTTATAGCCATATGCTTTGGGCTGATTGCTACGGCGTCTATATTGCTTCTTGTCTTGTCGTTGACTGGATTTTCGCAGATTTGGCCGGCTTTTCTGATTTTAGCTATCATGGGTACAGGCAGGGCATTTTACCAGCCGGCAGCTAATTCTTTCGTACCTAATTTAGTGCCAGCTGAGATTTTCCCAAATGCCGTAGCTTGGCACACAAGTACTAATAAAATCGCTCAAACTGTCGGCCCTGCCATCGGGGGAGTTGTTTACGAGTTATACGGGCCAGAAATAGTTTATGGTAGCGCTGCGATCGGCATTACGATTGGGACACTCATCGTCCTATTTATTCGGACACACACCACGCGGGAATCACGGGAGCCGACGACGCTCAGCGTTTTGCTGGCCGGCATTCGGTATGTTTTTCAGAAAAAAATCGTACTCGGTGCCATAACACTTGATCTTTTTGCCGTATTGCTCGGTGGCGTTACAATTTTGTTACCAGTTTATGCAATCGATATTCTACACGTAGGTGCCGCCGGAGCGGGGTTTCTAAGAAGTGCAATTGCCGCCGGTTCCTTAGTAACCGGCCTTGCTTTGACACTAATCACCATGGAGAGAAGCGTAGGGATTATACTCTATGTCAGCATCATCTTATTCGGAGCAGCCACCATTTTGTTCGGTCTATCGGAAATTTTCTGGCTTTCGGTGCTTGCAATGTTAATTGTTGGCGTGGCCGATATGGTGAGCGTCTATATCCGAGTTACTCTAATTCAAATCGCAACACCCGATGAAATGCGTGGACGCGTGAGCGCAGTCAATTCTGTCTTTACCGGTGCATCAAACGAAATTGGGGAAGCGCGTGCTGGAGCGATGGCTACGTTAATCGGTCCGGTCGCAGCGGTCGTCTTTGGGGGTGTGTGTTCAATCCTTGTCACAATAATTTGTTGGCGATTATTCCCAGCGCTGACCCAGGTACAACGGATGGACAAATCTTTGTGACACCCGTCAATTAAACGATTTCGTTTTCATCATCGTCCTGTTCATCAGAAACGTCTAATTGATTATCTGAATAATAGACGTTTTCAGAAGCTTTCGGATTGCCTGCTAATTCGATCCAGAAGCCAGCGTTCCCTGCAGGAAGAGGTCGACAGCGGGCAACAAGGTTGGATTTCATCGCTTCAACCAGTTGCCGCCCAACTGGCCGAAACAGTGTTTCACCACTTGTCGCATTAGCCTTGTCGAGCCGAATTACCAGGGTTCGAGGAGGACGAAATCTGCTTCGTTCCAACATCCGTTTAATGCTCGCTTCCGCGTGAATGTGGTCCAGCCCGCATAAATCAAGCTCATATTCTGCCGAATCGTGAAATCCGGTTAGACGGCGTATATCTTCATTTTTCAAATAAGGCATCACCGTTTCAATATCTATGAGCGCGGACGGCGAATGTGGTTTTTATAGTAAGCACGTTCAATTTTGATATTATTCTTCAGCGTTCGTGCCGATTGAAATTCTTCTTCGTTCATCGATACGACGTCTAACTCAATTTTGTCGCGTTTAATCGGAAGACACTGTGCAACGGGTGTTCCGGCTGGCAAAACGCCCTGGAACGCGGGGTCAATCCACACTACCGGGAAATGGACCGGGAGAGCGTCGTAGCTATCCGTGTCAACCACGCCCGTCAAAGTCCGGAATGGTAATTCCAGACGGTTAAATGGGTGGGAAAAAAGTGTAGCGTAGCCAGGGTCGGTATGAATGTTCCAAAAATTATGGACTTTCACCACCACCTCGTCGTTTTCTACAAATGGCACACCAGGCGCTTGGGTAGGGAAATGGAAGCCCATTGGAGATTCATCGAAGGGCCAGTCCCAAGAAAACTCACCATCCTTCACCGTCACGTCGGCTTGCAGAGGTATAACAATTCCGGCAGTCAATGCATCGATGAACGGCATGCAATGTTTCAGTGTCAAATCAGTGCCGCCCTCTTTAAGCGCCTGCTCCATAGGCATATCCTTATACCAGTCGGGCGTAACCCGTCGCGCGAGCTGAGGTTTGGGCAACACTTCAAACATATCCGCAGAACAAGAAACCTGGATTTTCATTGTGTCATTCTCGCCGCTGTAGCCACTAGGATGCAAGGCTTCTCCATCCAACAATTAAAGAGAACTTGCATGAATGTGAACTCACACATTACGGTCCGGTGAACTGAAATAAGAGAGGTGCTTCATGCCCCGCATTACACCCAAGCCACGCGAAGAGCTAAAAGAGTTAGAAAGCGTTTTTGAGCGCGCCGAAAAAGCACTTGGCTTCGTTCCTAACAGTTTTTACATCATGGGGCGTGTGCCCGGCATGTTGAATGCATTTTCACGCCTTTCCCGTGAAATAATTGGGGTGCCAGGTAAGGTGCCGTTGCCGATGAAACGCCTGATCGCCCATGTAGCGAGCCGCTCGGCAGGTTGCCAATATTGCATAGCGCATACTGCAGAAGCCGCGGCCTCAATAGATGGTGTGGAACCAGCAAAAATTGCAGCTGCGTTTGAATATGAGAGCAATCCACTTTTTACCGAAGCTGAACGGGCAGCACTCGTTGTGGCCCAAGGGGCTGGACAGTCGCCCAATTCGGTAAGTGATGAAGATTTTTCGGAGCTAAAAAAGCACTTTGACGAAGATCAGATTGTCGAAATTGTAGGCGTGATATGTCTCTTCGGCTGGCTAAACCGTTTCAACGACACTATGGCAACCCAACTTGAACAACAACCTCGAACCTTTGCCGAAAACAACCTGGCAACGACAGGGTGGCAGGTGGGCAAACACGCTGGACAGGAGAACGAATAAATGATTGATCCTGATCACGTGCGAACTATGGCAGCCTACAACCAATGGCAGAACGAAAATCTATACACTGCAGCGGACGCACTGTCAGACAAGGAGAGAAAATCGAATAAAGGTGCGTTTTTTGGTTCCATTCACGCAACGTTAAGCCATCTTCTATGGGGAGATCTACGCTGGATGAACCGCTTTGCCGGCGTCGCACCACCAAATCAAACCAACATTCCAACATCAGTAAACGAATGTGAAGACTGGAAAGAGTTGAAGGTCAGGCGAGCTAAAGCCGATACCGACATCATTGGGTGGGCAGCCAACCTGACTTTTGAGAAACTGGAAGGCACCTTGACTTGGTATTCAGGCTCGGCGGGGAAGGACGAAACTAAGTCGCTTGCTTTGTTGATTGCCCACTTTTTCAATCATCAGACGCACCACCGTGGCCAAGTACATTGTCTACTAACAGCTGCAGGTGCCATGCCTGACGCCACTGATCTCTTTTTAATGCCGGATGAGTTTTGGCCCTAAACTAAGCTAACCTGTTTGAAATCGCGGGGCTGACATTGGATTGCTTATTCCGGTGTGCGTTCTAATTTTTCAATCATTACGTCCCGGCGCGTCCTGATCCATAGCCATACTGCGAGACAAATGATCGCCCCCGCACCAATAGGGATACGAAGCCCCGCGAAAGTCGCTAAATACCCCATCAGCAGCGCACCAAAACCTGGGCATCCGCGTGAAATCATGCTGTAAAAGCTCATCATCCGACCGCGCATATCGTCCGCCACTGCAGCCTGTAAAAGTGCCAATTCAGCAATGCCCAAAACGGCATATGCATAACCCATTACGGCAATGGACAACAAAGCAAACCAAAATATATCCGTAGCCACGAAGCCCAAAACACCAACCGCAAGTAAACAAACGTTGGTAATCATTTTGTTGGTGAGACCCTTAATGCCGTTGTAACAAGCAAGTTCAACACAACCTACAGCTGCGCCAGCACCAAACGCGGAAAATAACCACGCGACACCGTCAGCGCCCATACCAAAAACGGTATCTGAGAAACCGGCTTGTAGCTCATTGAGGGGCCTTCCGAAAATAGTAATCAGCAGCAGAACTAGCAGTAATGGTGCGAATCCGGTGTTTCGTACAACGTACCGAAAGCCTTCAATAATTTCCCCCGGAACGTCCCGGATGGATTTTCCCTCGGGCCGAACGTCACCACCAAGCAAATGAACCTGGTATAAAGCAATAATAAAAACGATGTCAGCAAACACGGTGAATATAACGGCTGGGCCAACGCCAACGTTAGCGATGATGACGCCGGCCAGGGCTGGCCCTACAATACGCGCCAAGTTAAATCCAATGGAGTTGATACTGATAGCAGAGGTCAGCGCATCGCGTTGAACAAGCTCATTAATTATGGCAAGGCGAAATGGGTAATTAAAGGCCAGCACTGTTCCATTTAGAAACACAAGTAGCAAAAGGCTATATCGATCAATTACGTCACCTATTGTAAGCCCGGCTATAACGGCCGAGAGAATACCGGATAAAAATACATAGAGCCGTATGGCTCTTAGCCGCTCCAACCTATCCGCATAAGCTCCTGCGACCGGCCCCATGCATAGAATGGGAAAAAAATCTGCAAAGGCCATAAGGCCCAGCCAAAAGGGATCCTTCGTCAGCTCCCAGGTTAGCCACTGGACCGCAATCCGCTGAGACCATAAGCCCATCTGACTTACGAAATTTCCCGCCATAAAGTTGCGAAAATTAGGGTAGGTTAGCGTCTGCCAGAAGACACTAATTCCTTTTTTTTCAGCCATGATCTAACGTCCAGACAAGAACTTGGGGCGCAATAATAATGGAGCAGAACTCACTATCTGGACCATTTAGTCACGGGTTTAATAACTATTTCCCCATCAACATAAATTGCGTCCACGTTTTCGTTAAAGAAACATATTAAATCTTCGATTTTTCTACATTCGTCGATGGGGTCCTCATAACACCAGGCAATATCGACTAATTCCTGTTCTCCAGCTGTGTGGCTGTAGTAGCTCGCAATACCCTTGTAAGGACACTGTGATTTCGTATCGGAGCGAACCAAAGAATCCATACAGACGTCCTCCGGCGGAATGTAATAACGAACCGGGTGGTTGGTCTCGAACAAGAAGCGAACATTTTCGCTCTCAGCAATGGTTTCCCCGTCGAGTACAACTTTAACCGGCCGGTGAGATAATATCGCATCCACACGGTGTTTGGGATCACGCGCGTGTTTAAATATTTCTTCATCTTCTTCCCACCAGGAATCCATCCGATTCCAATAGAACGCAACAAAATCCGTAATTTTGATCATTTCCTCATAGGGATTTCGATAGGACCACATAACATTCTCTTCTGTTAGATTGCCCACCTTCAGGTCCCAATATGAGGCGTGTCCCTTGTAGCCACAGTGAGATTTATGATCGGTTGGTGTAAATCGCTCCATCTGCACGTCGTCCATCGGAAAATAATAGATTGGCACATGGCCGCCTTCGCACATCAACAACGCATGTGTCGTGTCGACAACAGTTTCCCCATTAAACTTCACTCGCACACGCCTTGGCGACGGGTTAACCTCAAGAAACTTTTGCGGGTTCTTTTTAAATCCCGGTGCTTTATTTACAATTCTAGTGGATGCATTCATTGTCGCCTCTTTATCGCCGTTGGCAAAATCCCACGGCCAAATACTTATCCTATGCCTGTAGATCAACATATTAATTTTAAATGGGAGCGTCGTGGAAAAGTAGTTTACACCATGAAAATATGCATCTCGCTTGTGGCTTTCTCCCATTTATTTGAACGCAATACAGTCCGCCTCCAGATTTTATGAGCCGTAGTAAATGTATTTGTCTCACGTCGGACGTATAAGGAGAACCAATTAAGTGAATTTCGGAATTGGTCAACCAGTCCTGCGCACGGAGGACCCCCGTTTTCTTACAGGCCGTGGTACATTTGTCGACGACATAACCCTACCAAATATGGTGTACATGGCGGTTGTCTATTCAACAGTCGCACATGCGGATATTAAGTCTATAGATACTCGACAAGCTGAGAAAATTAGGGGCGTACTCTCAGTATTAACTGGCATAGATACTTCAAAAGACGGTTTGGGAGGCATTCCGCCGGCATTCATGCCAGAAGATATGGGGGGACCATCAGGATTTCGCACTGAACAACTTTTGCTCGCGCACAAACGTGTCCGATTTCTCGGCGAACGGTTAGCTATTGTTATCGCTGAAACAATTGAGGCAGCAAATGAAGCCGCTGACCTTGTAAGGGTCGACTACGATATCCTCCCGGTGGTAGTCCGGGCATCGGATGCACTAAAAAGCGAAGCACCTAAGATACATGGGGGCGCCGAAAACAATACCGCATTCACACTGCGCTTTGGCGATGCGGAAGCAACGGAGGCCGCATTTGCACAGGCCGATCACGTCGTAAAAATATCGGTTTACAATAACCGTTTAACGCCCTGTGCAATGGAACCCCGAATTGCCATAGGTGAGTACCTATCCGCAGAAGATAGTTATGTACTCCACTCCAGCATGCAGGCCCCGCATAATACCCGGTCCAACCTGGCCCAAAATATCTTCCATGAACCAGAAGCCAAATTCCGGGTTATCGCCCCAGATGTTGGAGGGGGGTTTGGCCTAAAGGGTCAAACTCATCCCGAAGACGCGCTGGTCCTTTGGGCATCAAAACGAGTCGGGTATCCAGTAAAATGGCCTGGCGGCCGAGCAGATGCTTTTTTGGGAGATGATCAAGCGCGGGATCAAACAGCAGAAGGCGAATTAGCCCTCAACACCAATGGTAGGATTTTGGGTTTGCGTGTCCGAGGTATGCACAACTGTGGCGCTTATATTGTGGGGTCGGCCTGTGTGCCCATTACCTTTTCGCTCCGTCTCGCACCCTCGGTCTATACCATCCCTGCGATTGATGTCATGAGCCACATGGTATTTACCAATACGCCACCAACGGTGCCTTACCGGGGCGCTGGTCGTCCGGAAGCCATCTATATGATTGAGCGCCTTATCGATAAAGCGGCAAGGGAAATGGGGATAGACAGGGTGACATTACGGCACCAAAATTTCTTGACACCGGAAGACATGCCACACCACACCGTGACGCGATTTGTCTATGATTCCGGGGAATTTTCCGCAGCAACAAACAAGTGTCTAGAGGTAGCTGAGTTTAAGGATTTTGTATCACGGCAAAAGGCGAGCGAGGCTGCAGGTCTGCGGCGCGGGATCGGCACCTCCTACTACATCGACGATTGCGGGATATTTAATGAACGGATGGATTTACGATTCGATGCCAGTGGATCTGTAACAATTGAAGCAGGCACATTCAGCCATGGCCAAGGCCACCAAACGACTTATGCACAAATGGTGTCAGACTGGCTCGGCGTGCCATTTGAAGCGATCCAATTTAAACAAGGGGATACCGCAGTAATTGGCATTGGGCGCGGAACCTACGCATCCCGTAGTATGACCATCGGCGGCAGTGCACTTCGCCGTGCAGCGGACGACGTCATCAGGCGCGGCCGAAAAATCGCAGCGCACATGCTTGAGACGTCGGAAGAAGACATCGAATTTTCCGACGGCACCTATAAGGTTGCTGGGACGGATAAATCATTATCTTTAGTTGATGTGGCAAAATTCGCCTACCACCCGATGGCCTTACCCATCGAGTTTGGTGTGGGGTTGGAGGGAAGTGGGGCCTTCGATGGTCATCATCCTAGTTTTCCGAACGGCGCTCATATTTGCGAAGTAGAAATCGATCCCGAAACCGGTCGAGTGCGTATCGACCGATATGCCGTGGTTGACGATATTGGAGTAGTCCTTAATCCATTGTTGGCGGAGGGACAGGTCCATGGCGGAATTGTCCAAGGTATTGGACAAGCGTTGCTTGAGGATGTTCGCCATGACGATAGCGGCCAATTGTTGACGGGCAGTTATATGGACTATGCAATTCCACGCGCGGACGATGTGTCAAACTTTGTGACGGAGTGGCATTCAGTACCGTGCCAATCCAACCCCATCGGGGTCAAAGGTGTTGGAGAAGGCGGCACCGTAGGTGCTACACCCACGGTAATTAATGCAATTTTGGATGCGCTGGCACCACTCGGTGTTAACGACATTGGATTACCAGCAACTCCGGAAAGAGTTTGGCACGCAATTCAAAACGCCTCCAGCAATCATGGGAGTGCCTACGATGGGGCGAATTGACCAAGGCACTGATGGCGAAACTAAGAGCACCACCCTCCGCCAAATATTTTTCTCCCCCTATTCTGCACTTACCATCACGATGTTTTGCTGGGCCGCCACCACAGTCATCGTCCGATACGTGCGTGAAGACATTCCACCAATGGGACTATCGTTTTGGAGAAATGTAATCGCATTTTTAATGCTATTGCCCTTCGCGATAAAACCGTTGTGCAAACATTGGGCCGACGTCTGCCGTCATTGGAAAATATTTTCACTGCTCTCCTTGTTACTCTGGGTAGGAGGTAACGCACTTCTTTTTCTATCGTTGCAATACACGATCGCCATCAATGCGGCCGTTATTAATTCAATTGAGCCACTCTTAATTGTCCTATTTGCTTGGCTACTCTTCCGTGACCCTTTTAGTGTAGGCCAAGGTATAGGGCTTTTGATCTCTTTGGGTGGTGTGATTGTCCTGATTGCTGCGGGCTCGTTGGAAAGACTACTAAATTTGGACTTTAATCAGGGTGATCTCATTGTCACAGGGGCCTATATCTCCTGGAGTTTATACGCGGTGATACTCCGAAAAGCGCCTTCAAATGTAGATCACCGGGCGATTGCAGTAGTAATTTTAGGATTGGGAGCATTATTTTTAGCACCCATTTATTTTCTTGAAACATTGTTTTACCGACCCGTTCAATTGAACGGGACCTCTGTTATTACGATTTTAGTTGTCGCATTGATCGCCTCGGCTATCCCGATGATCTTGTGGAACTATTCCATTATGCGGCTCGGTCCCGCGCGCGCTGGTCAATTTTTGCATCTAATTCCTGCGTTTACCGTCGTGATGGCAATAGCCGTTCTAGATGAGACGTTAGGTATGCACCACATCACGGGAATAGTATTCATTGCGTTGGGACTAATTATCGCAGCCCGTCGGTAAACCGTATAATTTGCCTCATTCAACCGGTATGGGTAAAAATCGCGGGTTTAAGAAATTCTGACTCGGAGATAAAAGTGGCTGATATTCACCTGACGATGGCAATTTTCGATTACGATCATGTGCGGGACATGGCGACCGGACGGGTCAAACCAGAAGGCATTGAACTCACGGTAATTAATCACGATGTGGAAGAAATTTTTCACCGTTTCATGTCGGGCCAGGAATTCGATATTTCAGAAATTTCTATGGGTATGAGTACATCTCGGGTCAGCCAGGGTGACGCACCCTTCGTCTTGCTGCCAGTATTTCCGTCTCGGGTTTTCAGGCTATCCTCTATTTATATATTAGCTGATGGACCAATTAAGCGGGCGTCCGACCTCAAAGGTAAACGTATCGGCGTGCCGGAATGGGGCCAAACCGCTGGTATATATACGCGAGGTTGGATGGTTCATCAGGCCGGCGTCAAATTGACTGATGTGGAATGGTTTCAATCAGGAATTAACGATCCCGGCCGACAAGAAGCGGCGACGTTGGATTTACCTGAAGGTGTCAATTTGACACCAGTAACCGACCGGTCGTTGACGGAAATGATGTTCGATGGCGATCTCGATGCAGCGTACTCTGCCCGCGCACCTAAGGCTTTTTTGGATGGTGATCGGCGGATGGTCCGGCTATATCCAGACTACCGAAAAGCGGAGCAGGCTTACTATGAAGAAACCGGTATTTTTCCGATTATGCATACAATTGCCATGCGTCGCGACATATTCGAAAAACATCCCTGGGCCGCCATGAATTTGGTTACCGCGTTTGAAGAGTCAAAACGTCGAAGTATAACGCGAATTACAAATGTAACGGCGTCTCAAATTGCCGTACCGTGGCTCAATTATGACGCTGAAGTAGTCAACAAATCCGTATTCGGTAATGATTGGTGGCCTTATGGTATCGACAAAAACCGCAATACTCTTGAAGCATTTTTGCAATATGGCTACGAGCAAGGCACGCTTCACCGAAAATTGAATCCGGAGGATCTATTTCCAGAGGAATTACAGCACTTTTTTAAGTATTGAGCTGCCAAAAGAAGACAGAATTTGTCCACTGTGAAACCCTTTATAATTCCAGTCGAAACGCAAGTGCGTGAATTCGACGCAAAGCTGTTACTTGCCTGTGTTGCGGCTGAACGTGGCATTCCCGCTTATATTGGGTTTCAAAATCGTATAAGGGATAGAATTAACACACTACCTGCTGGTATTTATTTAGCGAAGAGCCTCTCGCTTCGCAAAACCAGGATCATGCGAATTCTAGACAGATTGGGGCACGACATTTATGCCTGGGATGAAGAGGGCTTGGTTCATCAGCCTCCTTATGTTTATTACGACCGACGCATGTCGAAACAATCCTTGACATTTCTTTCCGGATTATTTGCCTGGGGCCAAGATTACAAGGAGATGGTTGAAAATTCTCCAGATTACGATGGCACCCCTATATTCAGCACAGGGAACCCGCGCGTGGATCTTCTTCATCCTAAGGCGAGATCATTTTTTGACAATGAAGTCGCAGCAATTCGAAATAGGTTCGGACAATTTGTGCTCCTTAATTCGAGTTTTGGGACGTCAAATACTGCTGCAATAAATCCGGCGGATAAACCGCCAAACGCTGCTGCAATGCGCAAAAGCGACGTCTTTTGGAAAGCACAGGCCGTATTTCGGCAAGAGTTATTCTCACTTTACCAAAAAATGTGTCTAAAATTGGCGGAGAATTTTCCGAACCGAGTTTTTATTGTTCGGCCCCACCCCGCTGAAAACTTGGAAAATTGGAAAGAGTTAGTAGCACCCTATTCCAATCTCAAAATTGAAAATGAAGGAAGTGTCGCGCCCTGGCTATTAGCCTGCGATATGATGATACATAACGGCTGCATGACCGCTGTCGAAGGTGCACTTTTGGGTACGACGGTTTTGGCTTATCAGCCACTTAGTTCCGATGAATTTGATCGCCACCTCCCAAACAGTATCAGTATTAAATGTGAAACGCTTGAAGAAGTCTTTGCGGCGATCAACGGCCAATTCCCGACCGATGACACTTCAGAAGATAACGTCTTTCTAAATCATATACTTGACCATTTTCTCGTCTTGGATGATGAGCGGCTATCGGCAGACCGGATTGTGGATGTAATCCAAAAGGAGAGGCCAGTGCCCAAATCGACTGCAACTCGCTCAATAGGAACCAAAAGTGCCGCTTGGATTGAAGCTGAATTGCGGGCAATTTCCAAAAAAATTCGGTCCTATCGACATAACGACATCTACGCAACATGGCATCAACGACAGCAATTTCCTTCTATGAGCGTCGAACAGGTGACAGACAAAATTACACGTTTTAGTCGGTCGTTTGACAGATTTTCGAACGTCAAGGCCAAGGTAGTTCAAGATGATATCTTTTTGATCAAATCGCCTTAATATTTTACCGATAAAATTAGCTCATATGCCCTCTGGGCACACCAAAATATTGCGCTAATCCGCAATTGAGAATTTCGGTTGTGAACCCTTCTCTTGGGATCATCCCACATAATTGGTATCGTTAAAAAATGGGGAATTAGGGAGAATAATATGCTCGTAATTAATAACGACATTGTCGCGGAAGTGTTGCAAATTGACGACTGCATCCGTGTGCAAGAAGAAGCATTCAAAAAATTACCCGCGGGCGGAGCGATACATCGACCACGTATAGATATGTACATGCCCGCCGAACGCGAGGATGGATACTTTCGTTGGGGTACTATGGAAGGTGCCAATGACGGGTATTTTGCAATTCGCATGAAATCGGACGTGATATATTGGCCGGAAAACGAAAGCGGTAACTGGACGGAAGAAAAATACTGCCGTGAACCGGGAACCTATTGCGGTCTAGTAATGTTAATTAGCACTAAAAATGCGGAACCGCTGGCATTTATTAACGATGGGCATATACAACACATGCGAGTTGGCGGCGGAGCGGGTATCGGAACCAAATATTTGTCTCGCGAAGATTCTGAGATCGTAGGAATGTTGGGATCAGGTGGTATGGCGCGTACCTTCCTAGAAGCGTTTTGCTGCGTGCGCGATATTAAAACATGCAAGATATATAGCCCCACTAAAGAGAACCGTGAAGCTTACGCAAACGAAATGGCACGGAAACTAGATATCGAAGTGATAGCAGTAGACAATCCACAGGATGCGGTGGCTGGCGTCGACATTCTCTCCACATGCACTGATTCAATGGTACCGGTCTATGATCCCGATTGGATCGAGCCGGGCATGCACGTCACAAATTTGGGGCGCCGCGAAATGGGCGATGGAGTAATGGACAAGTTTGACGTAGTTATTCGTCAGGGCACTGCCGGACTACAAATGAAACAGACTAAACGTTTTCAAGCCGAACGGGGTCTGAGCCCAGCAGCCTTTATCGGTGGCACCCCGGAGGAAATGAAAATAATCCCAGAGAAAAACCCAAACCCCGGATTTGGCGGCGATGACCCTGAATTTAACGACCGTGGCAAAGGGGGGGATAAGCCGGATTTTGCAGCTCTAGTTGCTGACCCATCCATTGGCCGAACTAATCGGGACCAGGTAACATTCTATCGCAACGTCGGCAATCAAGGGCTTCAGTTCTCCTCTGTGGGTGGCATGGTTTACGAAATTTGTATGGAACGTGGATTAGGAATGGAAATTCCAACCGAATGGTTTCTGCAGGATATACGAGACTAGGAATAGGGAAGGTGAACTCTTGGAAGTATCGGTAACCGCGAATTACGAGAGCCTAGAAAACCGTGTCGTAATCATTACTGGCGGTGGTCAGGGTATCGGACGTGGCTACGCACACCACTTCGCCGCCCAGGGTGCCATACCCGTGATCGCTGATCTTATCGGAGAAAACGGGGAACGCGTTAGAGCGGAGATTAAGAAAAAAGGTCTCAAAGCGCACGCAATACAGACCGATGTTTCCGAGATGAATGGGGTTTCCGAAATGGTGGATTCCGTACTTTCGGCCGAAGGACGGATTGACATTCTAATTAACAATGCCGCCGTCTTTTCGCGTATTACTATGGCACCGTTTTGGAACCTGCCAGTGGATGAATGGAAAAAGGCCATAAACGTCAATGTCACTGGATCATTTTATTGCGCCCGGGCGGTAGTACCCACAATGCAAAAAGCTAAATGGGGACGTATCGTCAATGTCGCATCCGGAACGATATCGCTAGGATCGCCCAACTATTTGCACTACATCACGTCAAAATCAGCGATGATAGGTATGACCCGTTCCATGGCACGAGAATTGGGACCATGGAATATAACGGTAAACACATTTTGGCCAGGCATCATCAAAACAGAAGTCCCGAGGCCCTCAGCGCCAGATGAGGTTTTCGATATGTTCTCCAAGCAACAATGTCTGCCTCGCCTCACAACAATAGAGGATCTAGCCAAGCCAATGCTGTTCCTTTGCTCCGATGAAGCAAATTATATGACTGGCCAAATATTTGAGCCCGATGGTGGGTTGAGTTTTAACTAAAACTCGTGGCCAAGAATTTTAGCCACATCTTGCCAACGGACAGGTGTTGAATTGAGTTCAGCATCAAATGACCGCAAAGCATCACAGACGGCGTTAGCAATTACGACTGGCGGGGCTATAGCACCGCCCTCTCCTAATCCCTTAAATCCGAACGAATTAAGAGGCGAAGGGGTTTCCTGGTGAATTACTGTTATGGGTGGCACATCCGACGCGGTGGGCAACAAGTAATCCATGAAACTTCCGGTTAGAAGCTGTCCTTGATCGTCATATGCTATTTCTTCGAACAAACCACCTCCCAAACCCTGAACCAAACCGCCCTTGACTTGACCGTCTGCCATTGCGGGATTGATCAGGGTGCCGGCATCATGAACCTCGACATAACGTTCAATTACTACCTGCCCAGTCTCAGCATCGATTTCGACAATTGCAGCGTTCGCGGCATAGGCCCAAGTAACGGTCGGCGGTTCGTAATAGGCTGTGCCTTCTAAGCCAGCCTCCACCCCGTCGGGCCGCTGATGGATCCATCCCGGCTGAGCCGCGCGGGCAATTTCTTTCAAGGTCATGGCCATTTCAGGAACACCTTTGACTCCAATTTTACCGTCGCTCAGCTCGAGATCTCCCTCCGCCGCTTCTAACGCATTGGCAGCAATGGCAAACACCTTTTTCTTAACGATGTCGCTTGATTCCTGTATTGCGCCGGAAGCGGTAACCGTACTGCGGCTAGCAATAGTCCCGTAGCCCATAGTCACCTGCGAGGTGTCGGCGACCGAGACATAGACGTCCTCAATTGGAACCTGCCATATATCTGCGGCTACCTGGGCAAACGCGGTCTCATGGCCCTGCCCTTGCGGACAAGCACCGGTAGCGACCATAACCTTACCGGTCGGATCGATCTTGACAGTAGCGCCCTCGAAAGGACCAACGCCGGTTCCTTCAACGTAGCAACCAAGACCTAGCCCCAGATAACGCCCCTCTTCCAAGGCCTTGCGCTGACGCGCTCGAATAGTGTTGAGACCACCTAGCTCGTTCAGTGCAGTCAGCAGCGCTTTAGGATAGTCCCCACTGTCATATTCGATTGAGACACCGTCCCTATAAGGCAACCCCACCTGGTAGGGCATCTGCTCTGCACTGATCATATTGCGAAGTCTGACTTCGGCGGGATCTAGTTCCAACGTGTTAGCTACTAAATCAATAGTACGTTCCATTGCAAACGCTACTTCGGGCCTCCCGGCACCACGATATGGTGCGTTGGGAGTACGGTTTGTCATAACCACCCTGCAATCCGCGTCGTAATTCGCAATGTCATATGGTCCCAAAAAATGAACGACAGAGTTACCTGCGATCGCGGCGCCAACCGGGGAATAAGCACCGGAGTCGACGATGAAAGAATTCCTTGCAGCCAGAATTCGTCCATCGTTATCAAACCCCACCTCGACTTCGAGAATGTTATCTCGTGAATGAGCCGCATTCAGTAGGTGCTCATGCCGATCCTCTATCCATTTGACTGGCCGACGCAGTCGACGCGCCAAATAGGCGATCAAAATATCTTCAGGGTAAACGTGTCCTTTGCCCCCAAATCCGCCGCCTACATCAGGTGCAATGATACGCACTCGGTCTTCCGGCATCCCTAATGCAGTCGCAACTTCACGCCTCACCCAATGCACAACTTGTGTTGACGACCATACATTTATAGTGTCGGATCGAACGTCATATTCGGCTACCACACCACGACATTCGATCGGCATTGCGGCGTAGCGGTGGTGAAAGAACCGCCGCTTCAGACGGTTAGGTGCAGCGTGAAGCGCTGCAACACAATCGCCTTTGCTGGCATGCAGCGTCGCTGCAACGTTACTTGGCAAACTATCGTGCACCAAAGCCGCGTGTTCTTCGATTGCAGCATCTGCGCTAGGGACCGGATCAAGAGGTACAAAATCCGGTTCAATTAATTCAAGTGCGTCCTCAGCTAGGTAACGATTTTCCGCCACTAAAAGAGCATAGGGCTCACCCACATATCGTACCTTGTCATGAGGTATCAGCGTTTGATCGGGAATTTGAATTTTCGGATCCATACCATCGCGCCAACCTTTTGGCGCGACCACTTGCATCCCGCTTATCGGCGGCAACTCGTTTTTCAGTTCGGCACCTGACAGGGAGAGCAAGACGCCGTCGAGACGGGCGGCCATGGACAAATCAACTGAATTTATTCGCGCGTGGGCAAATTGGCTCCGGGCAAAGCCAACATGAACCATGTCAGAAAATTTCAAATCAGAAATAAAGGTACCTTCACCACGGATCAGGCATTTATCCTCGCGCCTTGGAACCGATTGGCCGATATATCCTGGGATAATTTTAGTCATCTCCTCCATGCTCGGTGGCGTTAGTACCATTGATTTGGCGCGCATATTCTTGCACTGCACGGACAATTCCCTCGTATCCTGTACAACGGCATAGGTTAGCGGACATACCAGTTCGAATGTCGTCCTCAGTCAGACTTGAATTACTCTTAACGAGGTCAATTGCTGTCATCAGCATACCGGGCGTACAAAACCCGCACTGTAAAGCGCGGTGTTCAGAGAATAATTGCTGTAACGGATGCAATTTATCGCCATTTGCTAGACCTTCCACAGTCTCCAGAGAGGCACCGTCAGCCTGTACAGCGAATGTTAAACAGGACCGAACCGCCTCCCCATTCCATAAAATTGTACACGCACCACAAACGCCGTGCTCGCAGCCAACATGAGTTCCGGTGAGATTGAGATTTTCGCGCAAATAATCGACTAACAACATGCGGGCTTCCACCTCACCGTGATAAAGATGGCCGTTGATATTTAACTCTATGGTGGTGGTTTGGGACATTAACTTTCTATAGCGCGTTGATGTGCCTTCATCAAAGCCCGAGATGTGAGTACCTTAGTCAGGTGCCGTCTATAACCGGTTGTTGCATGTAAATCACTAGATGGATCGACCTCCTCGGCAGCAAGTTCTGCCGCGCGGCTTGCTGACGCCTCCGACAAACCTTCCCGCAAAATAACCTCCTCCGCTGCGGACAGTCTCATTGGAACCGGTCCAATGCCGCAACCACCGAGTCGAATTTCTGATACGTTTTTGCCAGAAGAAAGTGTGACCTGTGCGGCTATACCGGCGAGAGCATAATCGCCTCGCCGACGGGCAATCTCAATAAATGAGGACCCGCTTCGCGGTGGCAATTTAGGAACGCGTATCTCAACGAGCAATTCATCCGGTTCAATGTTTGGGGTCAATAACCCCAAAAAAAAGTCTGATGCTTTGATACGTCTTTCCTTTCGCACACTGCGTACGACCATGTCACAAGCAAGCGTCACCGCAACCGCTGGATATTCAGCGGCAGGATCTGCATTAGATAAACTTCCACCAATCGTACCACGACTTCGAATTGGCAAATGCGCAATGTGTCCAGTTGCTTCGTACAAAAGTGGGGCATGCTTACGCACCAGAGTATCGTTTTCAATGGTCCGTTCACGCGTCATTGCCCCAATGGCGAGTTCGTCGCCGTCCTCGCGAATGTAAGCCAATTCATGGACGCGATTGAGGTCAATCAAGATAGATGGGCGGCTCAATCTGAAATTCATCATTGGTACGAGGCTTTGCCCACCAGCCAGAACACGTGCATCAGGCGAATGATCTTCTAAGAGCGACAACACCTCCTCAATATTATTCGGAGCAAGGTGTTTAAAAACGGCGGGTTTCACGAGTTAGCCCCAATTTATTTATTTATCTGGGTGAGTTTCATATGGATTCACATAAGGGTCAATCTACCGATGAAGGGCGCCCAGTGCACAGTATTTGTTTACTAAAATTTCGTGTGATAATTCTAAACCACGAAGCAAAAACACTTTCTAAACAAGGTCAGTATTTGTGACATTTCTAAAATTTATTGCATGATTATAATAGCTTATTAAATTTTTTACTGACCCTTGCGAAGGACGTATCTGGTTCATATACTCCGCGCCTTCTTGAGAGCTATTAGGTGCGAAATGGCGGTCAAATTACCAAAAAACTACCAACCTACTGATGACGAGCCTTTTATGAACACCAAACAACGTGAATATTTTCGTCGACATCTCAGGGCATGGCGAGAAGAATTGTTGAGAGAAACGAACCATACGTTGCAGAATTTGCAGGAGGATTCACTCCAATCGCCTGATATCGCTGACCGAGCATCTGCCGAAACTGATCGAACGGTTGAACTCCGTACACGGGACCGAGAACGGAAGCTTGTCCAGAAAATCGATGAAGCTTTGTTGAGAATTAAGGACGGAACATATGGCTATTGCGAAGAAACCGAAGAGCCGATTGGATTACGTCGTCTAGAAGCCCGTCCAATTGCTACCCTTAGCGTTGAGGCACAAGAGCGTCACGAAAGACGCGAAAAGATATATCGAGACGAGTAGAATCCAAACTTTCTCAATCGAACTAATCACAATTTGGTAACTGTTCGGGCTGAATGGGAATATCATATCCAGAGTCTGCATACCGCAACGCGGCACCTAAACATCCGAATTATAACCTTTTTAGGCGTATGAGATTTGGGCTTCGCCCTTCTGATAATTTAAAACAATTTCGTTGGCCGTGCTGCCTTCCGTCCAAACGAGGCCGGTCACTCACACCATGTTGCTAAAAGAGGTTCACTCGAGGGTCAAATTTATTCGATGGATCAGCTGCTCGGACGTGTTTCGCCTTCGAGTTGGACCCTAAAGCCAGATCGCGCATGAGGTAAATAGTCACCAATAGCACGATGAATAACACAACGATTATCCCAAAATGCAATTGAGTGTGGCCGCCAATGAAAACGCATACTCCACTCAACTCGACTGCAATGCTGCGACAAGAATTTGATTATCATGTCGCTTTCCTCACGCGACACGTTTTGGATGCGTGTTGTAAACGAATCGGCAAAATAAATCAGCTTACGACCTGTCTCCGGGTGACGACAGATTAGCGGGTGGGTGGCGTGAGGTGTTCCCTCGCCAAACACATCGCGACCATCATGAAAGGCGATGAGACCATCAAGATAGGTCTTTAGGCGTTCAGATAATCCCTCATAGGCGGCATAAAGACTGGCAAATCCAGTATCTCCACCGCTATTGGGTGGAATGGTGTGGAGATACAGTATACTTGCCTTAGGCGGCTTCTCGGCACACGACTGATCTGTATGCCAAACATTGCCCGAAACCGCGGGGGAGTCGGCATCAGTATGAAATTTACGTACGCGGGGATCATCGGTGACCTTACTCGTGGTCTTAACTCCCACATGCTCGCCAAGGCTTCCAAAATACTCGCCAAGCCGCGCGTGATCTTCGAAGCTAATCTCTTGGTCGCGAAAAAATAAAACCCCGAATTCTAAAAA
>CAYZMI010000002.1:22853-23950 GCA_964479475.1 uncultured Rhodospirillaceae bacterium
CCTACCCACATTTCAGTGGTGTCCGCATAACAATTCTGCGCTCAAATCGGGGCGCAATTTGGAAAGCGTCAGAGGTAGATGACGGAAAAGACTGAAGTTAAACGACATGCGCATCCTGGGCGCGGTGGTAAAGCAATGCCTCATCCTAAGGGCCGCCAGATTGACCCCGATGCCGCTGAGCAAATTCATACCCTATTGGGCAACGGGTCGCGGGCTCGTCACATGTTGATTGAGCATTTACACCTCATACAGGATAAGTATGGATGCTTATCGGCGGTTCATTTAGTGGCGCTTGCTGATGAGATGCATATGGCATTAACGGAAGTCTATGAAGTTGCGACGTTCTACGCCCATTTCGACGTAGTGATCGATGAGGCGGATAGGCCACCGCCCATAACCATACGCGTCTGCGACAGCGTTACCTGCGAATTATTGGGAAGCGAAAGGCTTATACAATCGTTGTCCAAAGACTGCGATGCAAATATCCGAATATTGCGCGCTCCTTGTATGGGAGCATGCGATAAGGCTCCTGCCGTTGCCATTGGTCATAAACAAATTGCCCCTGCTATCACTGAAGAAGTACTGAAGGTGGCAGGAAGCGGGCAACATCCTGCCACTCAAAAATACCAAGAATTAGATGCCTATATGATTGAAGGCGGATACACGCTCCTAAGGAACTGCCTCGAGGGCAAACATACCCCCGAAGATATTATAAAAATTCTCGATGACTCGGGTTTGCGCGGGCTTGGCGGCGCCGGGTTTCCAGCGGGGCGTAAGTGGACACTTGTCCGGGCAGAACCAGGACCACGGATGATGGCGGTCAATGCCGATGAGGGAGAGCCCGGTACATTTAAAGACCGCTGGTTCCTTGAAAGCGAGCCACACCGCTTTCTCGAAGGTATGCTAATCGCCGCGTGGGCCGCTGAAGCCAATAGCGTCTATATTTATCTTCGCGATGAATATCCTGAAATCCGCAACATTCTACTTAATGAACTTCCTAAGCTCCAAGAAGCTGGGCTAACCGAGCCAGACCTAGTGCACCTTCGCCGTGGCGCAGGCGCTTATATCTGTGGCGAAGAATCAGCTATGCTGGAATC
>CAYZMI010000002.1:24050-37967 GCA_964479475.1 uncultured Rhodospirillaceae bacterium
CAAGTTGGTTCAACAGCCAAGGTCGCAATGGAAGTCAAGGTTTAAGGACATTTTCCGTATCTGGCCAGGTCAAAGAACCAGGCGTCAAAATCGCCGAAGCTGGGATTACCATCCGCGAACTTATTGATGAATATTGCGGTGGTATGAAGGACGGCCACACGTTCAAGGGATACCTGCCGGGTGGAGCATCGGGCGGAATATTGCCGGCCAAGATGGATAATATCCCACTCGATTTTGGTACGCTGGAAGAATTCGGTTGTCTGATCGGATCTGCAGCAGTCATCGTGCTTTCTGAGCATGATTCAACCGCTGACGTGGCACTCAATTTGCTGAAATTCTTTGAAGATGAAAGCTGCGGTCAATGCACACCATGCCGTAATGGATGCGAAAAAGCGGTCCAGCTACTTGAAAAACCTGGTTGGGACGTGCCTTTGCTCAAAGAGCTATCGGTCACCATGCGCGATGCCTCCATCTGCGGTCTCGGCCAAGCAGCACCTAACGGGCTTAATTCAGTCTTCAAATTTTTCCCCGATGACATAAAGTAGACGACGGCTATGGCCGAATTGATCCACGGACCCGACACCCAAACGGTGCGCCCAAAAAATTTTCCGCCTTCTGGTTCATGCGACACCCACGCACATCTTTACGGACCGTTTAGCCATTTTCCTATTGACCCCACAAAAGGCAACGGACCAGATACTTCACTGGAAGATTATCAAATCATGCTAGATACCATCGGGGTCGAGCGCGCTGTCTTGGTACAAGCACGAAACTATGGCTGCATTGACCCCGTCACGTTTGACGCAATCGCGCGATCAGGGGGACGGTTCCGTGGCATTACACTTATGCTGCCTGAAGCGTTGGATAAAAACCTGGACGCACTTGTGAATGGCGGGTTCTGCGGTGTGCGTGTTTCGACGTTTTCCGAGGCAGCTGTACGCCCGACTATGCTGGAGGCTTATGTACCGAGAATTAAGGAACTAGGATGGGTAATCCTGGTGCATCTAACCAATATCGATGAGATGGTAGAGTTGGCGCCTCGGCTGCGCACCCTCGACGTTAATGTGGTGGTCGATCATTTAGGCCGCATTAACGGCGACCAACCCTTTAATCACCCCGGCTTTCGGGCTCTTCTTGCGATGTTGCGAGAGACCGACCACATCTGGTGCAAACTTTGCAGTTGGTATCGCCTATCACGTAACGGCGCACCCTATGATGATATGGTAAAGTTCGCCTCAGCCCTCATCGAGACGCGGCCGGATCGTCTGATGTGGGGTAGCAACTGGCCTCACCCAAACTCACCGGTAGCTATCCCTAATGATGGTGCCCTGATCGATCAATTAATGCGGTGGGCGGGCGACGCTGATACGTGTCGGATGATTTTAGTTGATAACCCGGCAAATTTGTTTGGATTTGAAAGTGGCTGATGCGAAAACGAATCCGAAATTGCGACATTAAATTTATTTTACAAACAAAATACGAGATGCCAATTGACCCAGTATCCGGTGGAACTTACTTTTCGGGCAGCAATAATTTTAGGCAAGCGCAATGGTAGATAAGATCGAATTTACCTTAGACGGCAGAACGGTTCAGGCGAAAGAGGGCGAGACCATTTGGCAAGTCGCAACGCGACTAGGAACAGAAATTCCACACCTATGCCATTCGCCGGAGCCTGGCTACCGACCCGACGGCAATTGCCGCGCCTGCATGGTGGAGATTGATGGTGAGCGGGTCCTTGCGGCTTCTTGTATCCGTAAACCGAGCAAGAGCATGAAAGTCGCCACCGCGAGCGAACGCGCTAAATCTGCCCGTAAGATGGTATTTGAACTACTGGTTGCTGACCAACCGGCGCGCAACTCCCATCACGATTACAACTCCAAATTTTGGCGCTGGGCCGATAAAGTGGGGGTAAAGGCCAGCCGCTTTTCCACTAAAAATTTACCCGAGGCTGATACCAGTCACCCAGCGATGGCCGTCAATCTTGATGCGTGCATCAACTGTACTCTATGCGTCCGCGCTTGCAGGGAGGTCCAGGTCAACGATGTGATCGGCATGGAAAATCGGGGAGCTAATGCAAAGATCGTGTTTGACTTCGACGATCCCATGGGCGACAGCACCTGTGTTGCGTGTGGCGAATGCATACAAGCGTGCCCCACTGGGGCACTACTACCCAAATCAGTAGTTGCAAAGGATGCACCGGGTCGAGTCCAACCTGATCGTAGTGTCGATTCGGTCTGCCCATACTGTGGCGTTGGATGCCAGTTAACATACCACCTGAAGGACAACAAACTTCTCTACGTCACTGGACGGGAAGGGCCAGCGAATGAAAATCGGCTTTGCGTAAAGGGCCGGTTCGGTTTCGATTATGTACATCACAGCCACCGCCTAACAGTCCCACTAATTCGAAAAAATGATGCACCAAAATCTGCTGAAGAAGATATAGATCCGTCAAACCCATTTACACATTTTCGAGAAGCTAGCTGGGAAGAAGCGCTCGACCATGCTGGCTCCGGGCTCACAAAGATCCGCGACAAGCATGGTGGGGGAGCACTCGCTGGTTTTGGCTCTGCAAAGGGTTCCAACGAGGAAGCTTATCTGTTTCAAAAATTGGTGCGTACTGGATTTGGTACAAATAACGTGGATCACTGCACGCGACTATGTCATGCGTCCTCCGTTGCAGCGCTTATGGAATGTATCGGATCAGGCGCAGTTACCGCGCCCTTCACTGCCGTTAGTGAAGCCGAAGTAATTATCGTGATTGGCGCCAATCCAACGGAAAACCACCCAGTCGCCGCCACCTTTTTCAAGCAAGCGGTAAAAGACGGCAAAACGCTGATCGTAATGGATCCACGCGGCCAGGCACTGAAACGCCATGCAACTCATATGTTGCAGTTCAAACCTGGCAGCGACGTTTCCATGCTGAACGCCATGATGCATGTCATTGTCGAGGAAGAACTTTTTGACAAACAATATATCCAGGCCCACACGGAGGGCTTCGAAGAGCTCAAGGAGCATCTTGCCGGGTTTTCGCCGGACAAAATGTCGAAGGTTTGCGGTATAGAAGTCGAAATGCTTCGCACCGTCGCACGCACCTATGCGACTTCCCAGGCTTCGATCATTTTTTGGGGAATGGGAATTTCCCAGCATGTCCATGGAACCGACAACGCGCGCTGTCTGATTGATTTGTCGCTCATGTGCGGCCAAGTGGGGAGGCCTGGCACCGGCCTCCATCCGTTACGCGGCCAGAACAACGTACAAGGCGCATCGGACGCTGGATTAGTTCCGATGTTTTACCCCGACTACCAGCTAGTCACGAAAGCGGATGTCCGCGGGAAATTTGAGAATTTTTGGGGCACCACCCTAGATCCAGAGCGCGGCTTAACGGTCGTTGAAATTATGGATGCAATCCACGCTGAAGAAATTCGCGGCATGTATATTATGGGCGAAAATCCGGCCATGTCAGATCCAGATGCAACTCATGCACGCGAAGGGCTCGCTAAGTTGGAGCATCTCGTTGTCCAGGACATATTCTTAACCGAAACTGCGTTTCACGCAGACGTCGTTTTGCCTGCCTCAGCCTGGCCAGAAAAAGACGGAACCGTCACCAATACCAACCGCCAAGTGCAAATGGGCCGCCATGCACTGCCTTTGCCAGGCAAAACTAGGCAGGACTGGTGGATCATTCAAGAGATCGCTAGACGTGTAGGGCTCAATTGGTCTTACGATCATCCCAGGGACATATTCACGGAGATGGCAGAAATTATGCCATCCATGAACAATATTTCTTGGAACCGCCTGGAACGTGAAAGTGCGGTCACCTACCCGTGCGACGACCCATCAAAGCCGGGTAACGAGATCGTTTTTGGCGACGGCTATCCAACAGAATCCGGTCGCGGTAAAATGGTCGCAGCTGATATTGTGCCACCGGACGAATTACCCGATGACGATTATCCGATGGTGCTAACCACCGGCCGTCAACTAGAACACTGGCACACCGGCGCGATTACAAGACGGGCTGCCGTGCTCGATGCCATCGAGCCCGAAGCTATTGCTTGTCTTAATGCCAAGGATGTCCGGGCAATGGGAATCAAAGGGGGCGATATGGTGCGGGTAGCGACGCGACGCGGTGCGCTCGAGCTCAAAGCACGGATTGACCGCGCTGTTCCCCCCGGCATGGTTTTTATCCCGTTCTGCTATGCGGAGGCACCGGCTAATTTTTTGACTAATCCGCAACTCGATCCGTTTGGCAAAATCCCAGAGTTCAAATTTTGTGCTGCACGAATACAGCCTGCCAACGCACCGAACACAGTCGCTTGATTGCTGTTGAAAAATTACCGCGGGAAATCGTGAAACACCGCAAAGTGTTCTAAAATGTCAGTTTTCCGGTGGTTAATGGCAACTAAATAACATTTAGCTCTAATAATTGACAGAGAGTGCCTGAAAGTTGCCTGAAAGTAATCTGCAAGCATTAACTTGAACGTTTATATACGGGAAAGGTTGTAGACAAAGGATTAGACGCTCTAGGTGGCAAGGGCTTTCGCTTATGTGATTACTTCATTTTGCTAACCCCCCAAGGATTTCGATCACGTTGGGGGCTCATTAAGAAGATGGGCAAATGTCGTGATTTCTTTTTTTACCGCTGCGGTGGCTTTGTTTTCCATAGCGCGGTAACGGCGCAACGCTTCATGACCGGTCTCTGTCAGATGCGCTCCACCGCCACCACTGCCCCCGGCAGAGCTCTCGACTAAGGGCAGTTTGAAATCACTGTTCATAGCATCAATCAGTGTCCAAGCGCGGCGATAGGACATACCCATTGCGCGAGCGGCTGCAGAAATAGATCCAGTCTCGACAACCGCGTCAAGTAAATCAGCCTTACCCGGCCCTAATGCCACCGCAGCTCCCAGTAAAATACGGAGTCTCGGTGTGGATTCCCTTTCCCCTACCATGGGTAGATCAAACCGCCTGGGACATGTCTTCGTCAAGAGGGCTTCAAAACGGGGCGGTTCAGGTCCGCACGAATGCAGGGGTTAAGTAGAAAGAGTATGCAAGCGCAATCCAAGATGGAAACCTCAATTAAGAATGTCGACCAGCGTTTGTGCCTTCGCTAGATCTTCGGGATGGTTGACGTTGAAAAAAGGATCCACTGGCTCGGTGGGCCAATCCACACGGGCGAGCTTATAACGCGCGGTCCAAATATCGACTTTACGAAGGTTCTCGTCGATAACGGCGGCACGCAGATCGGATGACAGAGCAACAGGCCAAAGGCCAAATACCGGCTGATCCCGTCCACCCGATGTCGCGCACGCAAGATCAGCTTGTTCTAAATTAACCGCAGATAAACATCGTCTAACCAAATCCGGGGGCGCAAAAGGAGCATCGCAGGAAAAACTCGCTACCCATCGACATTCAGTGGCATTCCGCTGTGCCCACTCTAGCCCGCTTAGGACGCCAGCGAGTGGTCCGGCGAAACCTTCTGTCACATCCGGTACCACCGGTAAATCGTATTCCGAAAATCGGTCCGCCGCGCCATTGGCATTAAGCACCAGCGTGGCTACCTGTGGCTGTGCGATTTGTATTATTCGCGCAAGCAAAGTTTGGCCACTTAGCCGTTGTAAACATTTATCGCCGCCGCCCATTCGGCGTGATTGGCCACCCGCTAACAAAACACCACAAACATCGCCGCGGCCGTTAGACAAGACTAATCTCGCTAATGGGCACAGCAACACGAATTGGATCGCAGCCAACCAGGCGGCTGACTAATGCTGCATCCTCAGGATCAAGGACGCTGAAATCTTGATGTATTATAATTTCTTCATCGACTATTGCTTCGCTGAAGCCTTGGATATTTTCACATACCAGCCCCATGCTTAAAGCTACTTTAGATTCTAATCTATCTTTCAGCGCACTTTCAATCAGGGTCAGATAGGCCTCCTCGAAACCGTCTTCTGCCGCGACCCAAAAAAATATCAACCGACGTGTTTCGGCGGTGACTAACCTTAACACCTCATCCAATTTGTTGTAGGCCTGATACCGGCTGATACCATTGCGCGTCAGGACAATTGCTCCCTCTCCGTCCCGTAACACTGACGAAAATGTTAGCAGATCTCTAAGGTGCTGATCGAATCTCGCAATAAGCTGGGTCGATTGGCCCACATATGACACCGTCCGATCCCCGCGATAACGTTTGATCCGCAAATACACGCCGGGCACAGCCAGTGCGGCTACCTCATCATCCGTGGCTGGGAATTTACCCGGCCCAATTGGCCCCCTCCAATGCAGATTAAATTCCATCCAGACTGCCCATAACAAATTAAATTTAGGCGGTATCGTCGTCACGCCCTGCCTTGCGCTGCAAGTGGTGTGGTTCTTCCTCTTGGTTATTGGGTTCCACATCGAGCACCAGCCGGTGTTCCCCAGCCAATGCGACGAAACGTTTGCCGCGGGCACGTCCAACGAGCGTCAAATCGGCTTCCCTAGCAAGTTCTACTCCCCAAGCGGTAAATCCTGAGCGCGAAATTAGTATAGGAATTTCCATCTGAACTGCCTTGATCACCATTTCGCTGGTGAGCCGCCCAGTCGTGTAAAACATCTTTCCAGCGGGCGAAATCCTGTTAAGAAACATATATCCGGCAATTTTGTCGACTGCGTTATGGCGGCCGACATCCTCCATATAAATTAAAGGCCTAGAACGTTCACAAAGTACACACCCGTGGATCGCGCCGGCTTCGAGATAAAGGCTCGGTGTCGTGTTAATTTTTTTAGTGAGTGAATACAACCATGACGCATGTAATTTTGCATTGGGATCAAGCTTTATCTCATCGAATCGTTCCATCACGTCGCCGAAAACCGTACCGATGGCACATCCCGACGTTCGCGTCTTTTTTTTGAGTTTTTGCTCATAATCGGTCTGGCGCTCAGTGCGCACGACCACCACATCAATTTCTTTGTCGTAATCGATGGAGGTTATTCTATCGTTTGTCTGCAGCATATTCTGATTAAGCAAAAACCCTACCGCAAGACAATCTGGATAGTCACCGATGGTCATCATGGTAACAATTTCCTGATCGTTCAAAAATAACGTCAGTGGCCGTTCGACGGTGACCGATGTCGTTATGTCCTGCCCGTCTTGGTCTTTGCCAATGACTGTTTCAGTCAAACGGGGGTCGGTGGGCTGTGGTGCAATGAGATAGTCTACCATGTGTTCACTATGGAGGGCCGGCTTATACAGAGCAACATTTCAAATTTCTTTATTTGGGCCCATCCAAAATGCAATATTTATGCTGCGCGGAATTTAATGCCATGTCGTTTATTTATTTGGTGTAGGAAGTCGAAATGTTCGGCTAATTCTTAAATGGGAAATATGTTCGATAGGCCCGCGTCCGAACGGAAGCAAATTTATCGGCAGGTATTGACCACTTTAAGTCTCCGGACAGATTATTCATAACGATAAATCGCTTAATTCCAAGGCGAAGGAGAATTGAAATGCTAAGTAGGGAAGATAACGAGCGCATCACCAGGGTAGGCTCGGGAACCCCCATGGGCGAGGCCCTACGCCGCTATTGGATGCCAGCATTATTAGACTGGGAACTTCCTGAACCCGATTGTCCGCCAGTACGCGTGCGCCTTCTTGGTGAAGAGCTAGTCGCATTCAGGACGACTGATGGTTCAGTTGGTCTTATGGAGGAATTTTGCCCTCACCGCCGAGCTTCATTATGGTTAGGCCGTAACGAAGAGAACGGACTGAGATGCGTATATCATGGGTGGAAATTCGACGTCACGGGCCGGTGCGTCGAACAATTGAATGAGCCGAAACCATTCTGCGAAAAGGTGCGCGCTATCGCGTACCCTACGATTGAGTGCGGCGGTATAATATGGGCCTATATGGGTCCCGAAGAAAAGAAACCGCCCCCACCAGGTTTCGAATTCACCCGCGTACCGAAAAGTCATCGCGCAATCGGCAAAGTGATGGAGGAGTGCAACTGGCTGCAAGCCCTCGAAGGGGGTATCGATACATCGCATTTTACGATTATGCACCGGGTATTATCTGACCAATCCACACACGGAGGGGTTCCCGCAAATTCACCGGGTGTGCGTGGTGGTCCACCGACGCTTGCGGTTGATGTGACGGATTATGGTTACGCCTATTTCGGTATACGACCCCTGGGCGATAGCCAGTACGCACGAGGCTATCACTATGTAATGCCGTTCACTCAGATGCGTCCACCTGATTCTTCGGCATCTGAAGTCCACGGACATTTTTGGGTACCTATGGATGATGAAAACTGCATGGTATGGAATTTTTATTATAGCTATGGCGAGAAAATAATGGAGGATCGCAACGACCGCATTGCTGTAAGCGGCAATGCATATGGGACGCATGTCGATGTGGAGGCTGGTTTCCGTTCGCTTCGCAACCGGTCAAATGATTGGGGGATCGATCGCAATGTTCAGAAAACCGAGACCTTTACCGGTGTCGAGGG
Source organism: uncultured Rhodospirillaceae bacterium (assembly GCA_964479475.1). Taxonomy (GTDB): domain Bacteria; phylum Pseudomonadota; class Alphaproteobacteria; order MPNO01; family UBA2964; genus JAQBTY01. The sequence continues at coordinate 32,531 of CAYZMI010000002.1, forward strand.
CATCAACCAACAAGACCGTGCAGTACAAGAAAGCATGGGGCGCATAGTCGATCGATCGCAGGAACACCTTGGTCCCGCCGACCAAGCAATCATCGCAACACGCAAGCTGTTGCTTGAGGCAACCCAAGCAGTAGAAGACGGCAACAATCCCCGTGGTACCGGATCAAGTTATTTTGAGGTTCGTGCGATAGAAACCACACTGAAAGCAAATACAGATTGGCGGACCGCATTAAGACCGCTCATGTATCCGCAGAGTGTCGGCGGGGGTTAGGAGATATTATTTAAAAACCATGTAACGCCTAATCGATAATTGGATCAATGGTATGGTGGTCCTCCCCCTTTCCTTTAGAGTAAACCATCGCTATATTCGGGTGGATATAGCGATGGTTTTAAATCGGCTTTTGTATTGATGGGTTGAACAGTTGATGGACGGGAACCTAATCGACCCGCATGGACGCGAGGTTACCTACCTTCGTGTATCGGTCACCGACCGGTGTGATTTTCGATGTGTTTACTGCATGTCGGAAGACATGACCTTTCTCCCAAAGTTAGAAATCCTCTCGCTCGAAGAGTTAGAACAAATTTGCTCCGCTTTCGTTTCTCGCGGCGTACGCAAGCTTCGCATGACTGGCGGCGAGCCGTTAGTTCGCCGCAATATTATGTGGTTGTTCCGTTCGCTTTCTCGGCATTTAGAGTCAGGCACACTGGATGAACTAACTGTGACGACCAATGGCAGCCAACTTAAACGCTTTGCAACAGAACTCGCTGATATTGGGGTCCGTCGTATTAATGTCTCACTAGATACACTTGATCACGATAAATTCAGTACTATCACCCGCTGGGGAAGACTCAATCAAGTTCAAGAAGGTCTAGCTGCGGCAAAAGCCGCGAATATAGCCATAAAAATTAATGCTGTTGCGCTGCGTGGTGTTAATGACGACGAATTTGACACGCTGGTGCAATGGTGTGGCGACGAAGGGTTCGATCTCACCTTTATCGAGGTGATGCCGATGGGCGAAATAGGTGAAGATGCCCGGCTCGACCAGTACATGCCCCTCTCCATGGTCCGCGCCCAGCTTAACGAGCAATGGACCCTTAAAGAGATCGATTACTCAACAGGCGGGCCCGCCCGCTATGTGCATTGTGAGGAAACGGGGGGGCGTATAGGTTTCATCACACCGCTGACCCACAACTTCTGTGAGGACTGCAATCGGGTAAGGTTAACATCTACAGGTACGCTTTACATGTGTCTGGGTCAGGAAGACGCTGCCGATCTGCGGACGCCAGTGCGGATTGGAGATGACGGCACTGCGCTTATGGAGGCCATTGACGAGGCGATCGGCCGTAAGCCCAAGGGCCATGACTTTGTAATAGATCGCCGCAATCGTGGTGCTGCCGTGCCTCGCCACATGAGCGTAACTGGTGGATGAATTTCTCCAGTCCTTCCTCAATATTTTTTCTTGTTGATCCCAAATTCGGTTTTCCCAGGGGATTTAGCTTGGATTTCCAGTAACTGGATTTTAGACCTCGACGTGGCCGAGGAGGTAAAATTTGAAATTTGTCACCATCGTCAGCTACAAGGATTAAATTCAAAGCTAACAGTTTGACTTACGGTCATGACACAACTCAACTCTCTCGCCGCACGAGATGCTGCATCGGTGTTTCATCCCTATACCGACGGCATTGCAAATGAAGCCGACGGCTCATTGATTATCACTGGCGGAAACGGCATCACGGTTACTGACGAGAACGGGCGTAATTACATTGAAGGGATGGCTGGACTGTGGTGCACATCTCTCGGTTTTGGTCAGGAACGGCTGGCGAACGCTGCCGCCGAACAAATCCGTAAGCTCTCTTTCTATCACGGCTTCAATCAAAAAGGGCACGAGCCGCAAATCGAGCTCGCTGAACGGCTGCTAGAGCTATCACCGGTTGCCATGTCAAAGGTGTTATTTGCCAATTCAGGCTCTGAAGCCAACGATACAGCGGTAAAACTTATCTGGTACCGAAACAACGCTCTGGGTAAGCAGAAGAAAAAAAAGATAATTGGCCGTGAAAAAGCCTATCATGGTGTAACAATAGCGGCGGCGAGCATCACCGGGACTGAAGTCAATCACCAGGCGTTTGATCTGCCCCTCGCCGGCTTCCTACATGCGGATTGCCCACATTTTTACAGATATGGTAAAGACGGAGAAACTGTTGAAGAATTTGCTACACGCTGCGCGGACAACCTAGATGCTATAATTGAACGCGAGGACCCGGCTACGGTGGCGGCATTTTTTGCAGAACCCGTGATGGGTGCGGGTGGGGTACTCATTCCACCAGCTACTTATTTCGACAAAATTCAGGCGGTCCTCAAAAAACATGATGTATTGCTTGTCGTCGATGAAGTGATCTGCGGTTTCGGCCGTACCGGCAACTGGTGGGGAAGCCAAACATATGGTCTAAGCCCGGATATCATCACCTGTGCTAAGGCGCTTTCATCAGGGTATATGCCTATCTCTGCTATCATAGTTAACGAGACAGTCTTTCGGCCGATCGCGAAACAAAGTGCCGAGATGGGTACACTAGGGCACGGCTTTACCTACTCCGGACACCCGGTCGCCGCCGCAGTTGCTATAGAGACGCTCAAAATTTATGACGAGATCGATTTGATTACCCAAGTGCGAGCTTCAGCACCAGTTCTCCAAAATGGGATTTGCCAGTTCGACGACCACCCAATGGTAGGCGAAATCAGCGGCGTTGGTCTCTTAGCAGCTGTTGAGTTAGTCGCCGATAAAACAACGAAAGAAGCTTTTCATGCGAAGCTAAAAGTGGGGCAACATCTCATCGAGCGGGCTCTTGGCCACGGACTTATTATTCGCGCACTGGGAAATCGCATTGCATTTTCGCCGCCACTCATCATAAAACCGGACGAAATTACCGAAATGTTCGCCCGGTTCGCCAAGGCACTTGAGGACACATGGGATTGGGTTAAGAAAACAGGTTAAAGTTGCTGCGACGATTGACCGCGCTTTAAGTGCTACCTGAATATTTTATTTAGCAGAATTTGACGGTGGTATCTGGCAAATTGAACCAATTCGCTCTCCTTTCAAACCGAGATCGATTACGGGAATGGCACGCGCAAAAAATAGATAACTTTTCCAAGCATTAGAGCCGGAGTATTATTTGTTATCAATTCTTGGGCTCAACGGCTATGAGCAAGGTAGGGGTATGGATTACGAGGAGTTCTTCAGAGATGCGATCGGCCAGGTAAAGGCTGAGGGCCGGTACCGTGTATTCGCCGAGCTCGAACGCCACGCTGGTAAATTTCCACACGCCACCAAATATATCGGAGACCAAACTGCTGACATCACAGTTTGGTGCAGTAATGACTATCTAGGCATGGGCCAGCACCCCAAAGTTCTCGCCGCCATGAAACAAGCAGTCGATAAGGTCGGCGTTGGATCAGGTGGAACTCGAAATATTGCGGGTACCAGCCATCATCACGTGTTGTTAGAACGGGAGCTCTCCAGTCTTCATCGAACAGAAGCCGCACTGCTTTTTACTTCAGGCTACGTAGCCAACGAAGGGGCTCTATCAACTTTAGCCTCCAATATTCCAGACTGTGTCATATTATCCGATGCCTATAATCACGCCTCGATGATCGCCGGTATCAGGCATTCACGTGCTGAAAGGCGGATATTTGAACATAACAGTGTCGACAATCTCCAACTACAGCTCTCGGCACTGCCCCAGGAACAGCCCAAGATCATCGTCTTCGAATCAGTCTATTCAATGGATGGTGACATCGCACCAATTGAAGCGTTTTGCGACCTAGCTGATAAATACAATGCCATGACCTACCTCGATGAAGTCCACGCTGTAGGTATGTATGGGCCGCGTGGTGCTGGTGTAGCTGAGCGTGACGGGCAGATGGAACGCATCACTGTCATCCAAGGGACGCTCGCCAAGGCGTTTGGCGTAGTTGGCGGGTACATCGCCGCATCGGAAAAGCTAATCGATTTTGTCCGATCTTATGCCAAAGGCTTTATCTTCACGACTTCGCTACCCCCGGCAGTCGCGGCCGCGGCGACTGCCAGTGTAAAACATGTCCGCGATCACGGCCAACAGGATCGGGAACTGCATCAAGAGCGCGCCGGCACGTTGAAGAAAATGCTCGCTGATGCCAACTTACCGGTAATGCCGTCTGTGTCCCACATCGTACCGGTGATGGTTGGTGATCCTGTGCTCTGCAAGCAAGTCACTGACGATCTTCTCGAACACTACGGACTTTACGTCCAGCCCATTAACTATCCAACAGTTCCTAAAGGCACAGAGCGGCTGCGCCTAACCCCCACGCCATTCCACAGTGATAACGATATGTCTGTACTGGTAAGCGCGCTAACTGAAATTTGGAACCGTCTTGACATTCAGTGTGCAGCATAACCGTTCGCCGCCTGAACCAATTCTTCCAGACATTCTAGCACCCAATTTGCAGGTCGTATTCTGCGGCAGTGCGGCTAGCAACGTTTCTGCGACACATGGTGCCTACTACGCACACCCACAAAATCGATTTTGGCCGATTATCTATACCTTGGGGCTAACGAACCGGCTACTAACCCCAGAAGAGTATACCAAATTACCAGAACAAGGGATTGGTCTGACCGATATGGCAAAACACCATTTTGGCAGTGATGCAGTTTTGCCCAAAAATGCTGACGATCCAGCTGGATTGAAAGCACGCGTCGCGCGATATAGTCCAAAAATTTTGGCTTTCAACGGTAAGCGTGCGGCTCTGATTTTTTTCAAACACTGCTTTAACTCGAAACAAGTCAGCTACGGATTACAGCAAGAATCCATCGGATCGACGGAATTGTTTGTATTGCCATCGACTTCTCCCGCCGCTGTGCGATATTGGGACGAAACGCCGTGGCGCACCCTTGCCCAACAGATGAAAAACGTCTGAAATCGGATCCACTACAACCGACGGATAAGCACATGAAAATTTGTATTTTTGGCGCCGGCGCGGTGGGCGGAATGATTGGTGGAGAACTCACCCGCGTCGGGTATGACGTAACACTCATCGCCCGCGGCGATCACCTGGCGGCTATCAAGAACAATGGACTAACGGTCTTTATGAATGGTGATGCCCGCCATACCCAACCCATCGCCACCGGCGATCCAGCCGAAGCGGGACCGCAAGACGTCGTGATATTCGTCGTCAAAGCGCAACACCTGTTTGCGGCCGCGGCACAAGCCCAGCCACTTCTATCCTCTAAAACTATTATTGTTGCAGCTCAAAATGGCATACCCTGGTGGTATCCATATGGTCTTGATGGGCAATTAGCAGGGGCCAAGCTAACCTCAGTGGATCCAGATCGGCGAATTTGGAACGCCCTTGGTCCCGATCGCGTCATCGGCGCAGTAATCAACGGATCCTGTGCAATTTTGGAGC
>CAYZMI010000002.1:38067-49497 GCA_964479475.1 uncultured Rhodospirillaceae bacterium
GGTCCCGATCGCGTCATCGGCGCAGTAATCAACGGATCCTGTGCAATTTTGGAGCCGGGCGTGATCGACCACCACCAACGTAGCCGGTCTCTTACCATTGGAGAACCGGCCGACGTTAACACTGGACGCTGCAATGTGTTGGCAGCCGCTTTCTCTAAAACCGATATTGATATTCCGATCACCGCCGACATTCGTCATGCAACCTGGTCTAAGTTATTAAATAATATAGCCGTTAGCATGATATGCGTGCTAACGCGCGCACCACTGGGAGTGGTAAACAGCGATCCCCGCTGTTTCACTCTGATGGAACAAATAATGCGCGAGACGGCGTGCGTTGCTGCGCACATCGGCATTGATCTTAACCAAGCGGTAGAGGAACGGCTCTTGGGGGGGCCAGTTTCTATGGCCCATAAACCCTCGACCTTACAAGACCTTGAGGCTGGCCGGCCGATGGAAATTGACGCCATTGTTGGTGCCGTAATCGAGATCGGACGGTTAGTGGGGGAGCCTACACCGGTGATAAATAATTTGTATGCGCTGTTACGTCGGTTAGCAGAAGAAACCGGTACTTATCCGCCAAATCCAGATTTCACACTCGTATAAATATTTAGTCCCTCGCCACCAAATAGGGGACGCCCGATTTTTTCATTTGGTCTTCTAAAAGAGGCTCCTTTAATTTATTTAGTTGGATTAAATTCCCTCTGACGTTTCATTCAATCAAAAATTCGGCTTCGACTTCGATTGCTACATCGAAAGGCATCACATTGACACCCGCAACGGTGCGAGCATGCGCCCCAATTTCTTGTCCAAAAACCTCGACCATCAGTTCAGAAGCACCATTGACCACCGCAGCCACTTGATCAGTGTCAGATGTAGCGTTCACATAACCCTTCAATTTGGCGACTTTTACAATTCTGTCGAGATCACCTAGAGCTTTCTTAGCATGGGCGATGACATTCAGCGCCGACAGCCTAGCGGCTGCTTGGCCTTGCTCGATGTCAAATTCCCGCCCCACCTTTCCAATATATCGCATGTCACCATTCCACTGTGGCACCTGGCCCGAGACGAATAAAAAGGGCCCGGCAATATTAGAGCCTTTTATTTTTGCCACTTTAGGTTCTAATGCCTCAGGCAATTCTATCCCCATCTTCTCCAACCGCGCATCGATTCGTCCTGTCATCACATCTCCCTTTCCAACACAGTTTAAGAGCACTACCCTAATCCTATCGGCTTTGACGGAGAAGACACAGATGGCTACCACCGCCCGCGGAGACCAAAAACGGCAAACTAACAAATATAATTGGGATGACGAGATGGCGGCGTTGCATGAAAAGACGCAAGCGCTCGATCTCTATGAGTTTTGGTCCGTGGGCAAAGCGGGCGAACACGAGGCCGTACGCGATTTAGCCCGTTTCGATAAGGCCATACCCCACATTTGGAAATACCGGGACGTTCACCCGTGCCTTGAGAAAGCCGGCGAACTCATCGACATGGATGAATCGGAACGCCGCTCGCTGATCATGTGCAACCCTGCACTCAAAGGATTGATCGCGACCACAACTACAATGTTTGCCGCCTATCGCATAAACAACCCGGACGAGATAGCCCCGCCGCACCGGCATTCGCCCAACGCCATCCGCGTTGGACTAACAGGTAATACAAACTTCACTGGTATTGATGGTGAGCCAATTACCTTCGGTCCTGGCGATCTGGTTTTGACGCCTCATGACACTTGGCACGACCACGGAAACAAAGGCGACGGCGGAGCGATCAATCTTAGCGTACTCGACATGCCGTTGGTCAATGTGTTGAATGCAACCTACTTCGAGAGCAATTATTTCGAAGAAGACGAGTCCGGGGAAAAAGTCCGGCGTAATCGCCAGACCGAACGGCTTCACCCGGAGTACTCAAAGCGCACTTACGGTAGGGGTGGACTCAAGGCACGCTCAATCAGCCACCAACGCGGCACTGGAAACGCGTCGCCCATGTATGTTTACCGGTGGGACCAGACCCGCGAGGCTCTGGAAGATTTGAGAGAGTATGAAAACAGTCGCTATGATGGAATCATGATCGAATATGTTGACCCCACCACCGGCCAGGCCCCCTACTCCACCATGACATTCTTCGCTAACATGCTGCGTCCGGCCGAGGAAACGCTGCCATCACGCCAGACAGCCAGCCTCATTTACACCGTTCTTGAAGGCAAAGGACACTCTGTCGTCGGTAAACAAAAATTCGAATGGGAGCCGTTCGATACGTTCTGTGTACCTGGCGGTGAGTGGGTGCACCATGTGAATAAGTCACCCGCTGGCGATGCAATCTTCTTCGTCTCAAGCGATGAGCCGGTGCTGAAATCTTTACATTTATATTCCCGCCATGGCAAAGACGAGAACGGCGAGGTAATACTGCTAGAGACCTCTCGAAAATTCTGAGTCACGGGCAACAAACTTCAAGTACAATGCGCTTAATGCAAAAACCTGGTGACAGAATAATTGAAGCTTGACCTATTAACTCTCCTGACAAATTCCCCATATGAACTAATTTCCTATTTTCAATTAGGGAACTTCAGAATTTTTGTGAGGACGTCAAATATTATTTTCGCCTTAATTTGCGCCGCAAATCAGGTTGAATACACCAACCGGCCATGCGAGCATTTAGATTAACAGGAATTACAAGAGATGGTGGCCAATGACTACCGACGATGACTTTTCACCTGAACAAGTACACAGCCACGATCACGGCTCAGAGCTTTCCAAAATGCAGGTCCGAGTGCGTTCGCTCGAATCAGTTCTGGCGGAGAAAGGGTACATAGACCCTCAGGCACTCGATGCCATTGTCGAAGCGTACGAAACCCGTATCGGCCCACATAACGGAGCCCACGTAGTCGCCCGCGCCTGGACTGATGCGGAGTTCAAAGAGCAACTGCTTGCCGATGCCTCAGAGGCGGTCAATTCCATGGGCAATGTGAGCCCGGTAGGTAGCCACCTAATCGCGGTGGAGAACACCGATACAATCCATCACATGGTAGTTTGCACCCTATGTTCTTGCTACCCATGGGAGGTGCTCGGTCTACCACCCACCTGGTACAAATCTGCGCCTTATCGCTCGCGCGCGGTACTTGAACCGCGAAAAGTATTATCAGAATTTGGGGTTACTTTGCCTAACGAAACGGAAATTCGGGTATGGGATTCTACAGCCGAGACCCGTTATCTTGTGATTCCCAAACAACCCCACGGAACCGACGATTGGAGCGAGGAAAGGCTCGCCGAGCTAGTTACCCGAAATAGCATGATCGGGACTGGACTTGCCATAACACCCGGAGAAACTGCGTGAGCAATTCCATTCACGATATGGGGGGTATGCACGGCTTCGGGCCGGTTGAGCCGGAACCCGATGAGCCGGTATTTCACGAAACTTGGGAAGGCCGAGTCTACGCCATAAACCGTGCGCTCGGGCCACTTGGTATTTGGACGATCGACGATTCTCGTTATGCGCAAGAAACACTGCGACCCACAGATTATATTGGCGCCAGCTACTATGAGCGCTGGATGCTGGGACTAGAAAAGCGCCTACTTGAAAAAGACTTGATGACTTCAGAGGAATTGGCAGGAGGCAAGTCGTTGCGCGCAACTGAACGGCCCAACCGTATTTTCACCACCAACGATGCCAGAGAACTAACGCGCGGATCTTTTGCCCGTGAAGCGCCGGCACCGGCACGTTTCAAAGCTGGCGACAATGTGCGGACACGTAATCTAAATCCAACGACCCATACGCGCTTGCCACGCTACGCGCGCGATAAGTTAGGCAAAGTAGAAGCCATCCGCGGTTGCCATGTATATCCGGACTCGGTTACCACTGGCGCTGGCGAAGACCCTCAATGGCTCTATACTGTGGTGTTTCCCGGTCAGGTCCTTTGGGGCCCTGAAGCCGAGCCTTCGCTCACGGTCTCAATTGAGGCGTTTGAGCCTTATTTAGATCCGGCATAACTTTAGTTTGACCCTGAGGTGACAAATCCAAATGAGAAAGCGGAGCAGACTGTGCTCGCTTTAGTGCCCTCCATTCCGCGGGACGATGACGGCCCAGTTTTTCGCGAACCTTGGGAAGCCCAGGCCTTCGCTTTAGCAGTGAACCTCTATCAGCAAGGACATTTTAGCTGGCCGGAATGGGCTGAAATCCTAGGCGCAGAAATTAAGCGTGCTCAACAAGCCGGCGATCCCGACACGGGAGAGACCTATTATCTGCACTGGCTCGCCGCGTTAGAGCGGATAGTGGTCATCAAGAAACTCACCAATACTTCCACATTAGATAGGTATCAAACCGCCTGGCGCCGAGCTGCAGAGCGAACACCACACGGTGAAACTATCGAGATAGGTCCCGCTGATCTAAAGAGTTCAAATTAATTTTGTTGGCGCCGAGCTGCCTGCACTGACAAAATTTTCACATCTCTTGACAGGTGCTGAGACCAAACCATAATTTTTGAAACAGTGTTCTAGTAAATAGCGCACCAAATTTAGGAGTGCATCACGATCTCTTTAGGGATAGGAGGCTGACGCAAATGACCGCGGTCATCGAATCCGGATACGGACGCAATGCAGTAATTCCGAAGGAAGACGTATCGCTCACCCATGTGGGATTCGGTACGCCGATGGGAGAACTTTTGCGCCGGTACTGGCAGCCCATTTGCCTTTCCGACGAACTACAAGATTTGCCAAAATACTGTAAAATTTTAGATGAAGAAATCGTCGCCTATCGAGATAAGTCGGGCAAAGTAGGCGTGCTGGGCGCACACTGTATTCACCGGGGGACCTCACTAGAATACGGACGCATCGAAAAGGAGGGCATCCGGTGTTGTTATCACGGTTGGTATTTCAATGCAGAAGGTAAATGTTTGGATCAACCGGGCGAGCCCAACGACAGCCCATATAAACACGAAGTCCGACAGCCCTGGTATCCGGCTGAGGAATATCACGGACTTGTATTCGTATATATGGGCCCGCTGGACAAAAAACCGTTGCTACCCCATTACGACACGTTGGAACAGGCAGGCGTTAACCATGTGGCATATCGCAACTATACACGCGGCGTGGTAGCACCCTGTAACTGGTTGCAGCTACAGGAAAATGGGGCTGATCCCATCCATACATACGCATTGCACGGCTATGATCCCGGTTTCCTGGGGTTCACCGACGCCTACTCGGTAATCCCAGAATTAGAATACCGTCAACACGGTCATAGTGTAACTTATCATCGAGATTCGGAATTAACCGGCGGACGACGTTTTATACGTGTCGTAGAGTCTTTTGTACCTAATGTACGCTCGATACCCCCGCCAGTCGTTGAAGGTAAAGACCCCAAGAAAGAAACTGAGGGTGCGCGTTTTATCGGCTGGTGGGTGCCAGCGGATAATGAAAACACGTTGGGTTTCCATATCGAAATAGTTGACCCAGAACGTCCCATGTTTCAGCGTACCGACATCATCCCAGACCGACCTTATGAAGAAACCCAGCGTACCCCTGACGATAAAGAAGCGCAGGTGAGCCAACGACCAATCGCACGCCATATATTAGAGCATTTAGCTACATCTGACCGCGGCGTAGTGATGTTCCGGCGCCTGTTGCGGGAAGCTATCAAGTCCATCGAGAATGGCGCAGATCCGCCCGCGACTTTCCGCGATGCAGACAACCGGATCATTCAAAATCAATCGCGAAACGCTGTCTTAGAACCAGAAACTCTAGACGCCAGTGCCTGAATTTATTTTGAATTAATTAAAAAATACTCGCTAACTATCATTACTGTAATTTAGCTTGCATTGTTGGATCGGTAATTTGACAAAACTAGGTCATAACCCGTAGAGATTGGTCGGGTTAACACCGAGAATCTTGTCAACGCTGGCAGCGGAAACGCCTTCACGATTTTTAAGCATTCGTAACGCCTCAATTTGGGCTGAAGTGTCTGTGTGGCCATAATCAGTTCCGACGACGAGGTTATCATCGCCCACGCAGCCAATGACATAGGGTATGTCGTCGGAGAGCTCCAAGGTCACCCAAATATTGTTGTCACCCAGTGGGTCATCTGACAATTTCCGGCCCTTGCGGCTAAGCCGCTTGCGCACATCGCCGAGTGCATACGGCAACCAGTTGGAAGAGGCTTCGATAAATGCCCATCGAATATCAGGATATTTTGACGGGATTTGATTTTCCAATAGCCAATGAAATTGCGCGATCATGGCCAACTTAAATTTGCCGAAATTATGTCCTTCGTGGAACACGTTGCTCTGGTAACTCGCGTTGGCAGAATGGAAACATACAGCTAGATCAAGATCAGCCGCAATCTGGAATAACGGCTCGAAATAGGAATCTCCCACGTAACGGTCACATTCGAAGGGGCGGATGAATATACCGCAGGCGCCGTGCTCTTTTGCGAAGGTGAGTTCGTCGCGAACCTTGTGGAGCGCATTCATGGGTGCGCAAGCCGCCCATCGCAATCTACCCTTAGAAAGTTTCCAGATATCTGCGAGCCAGCGATTGTAAGCTCTGTATTGTGCCGCCTCCTGCTCAGCTTCCCGAGCGCATGGAACCAAGAAGATGGTGGGATAGAGGACTTGAATATCTATATTAAGATCGTCCATATGACTGATACGCGCATCCACGCTTCCCATTTCACGCGACCTGGCATCCATGGCAAGCGTATCGGCATTGTCCTTAGTCTGCAGATAGTTTCCACTGAACCAAAACTCGGTGATGTCTTCACGCCCAAGTTGCTTTTCCATTCTGCCTGAGACTGTATCAAGCACCAACGGCGCGAATTGGGCCTCATCGTCGGAAAGATAACTCCATGTCGTATCGGATTCGATCACATGGGCGTCTGCATCGATGGTGGGCATACTAATCTCCCTGTGTGCCACAATCATATTAAATTTGCCGAAAAATCTATCACCGGGTCCGCAGAGCGGCAATGCACCAGAAGATCCTCCTCGAGGACTGTGCCCCTATTTAGAATAAATTCTGGAGACTGGTTCCGTTAAGTGTTGAAAAGTCCTAAAAATAGAAATCACAGGGAGGAAAATCAGTCATGGACGTGAAACTTAAGGGCAAGCGCGCTCTAGTTATGGGATCGAGCGGTGGCATGGGCAACGGCATTGCCCGCGCTCTAGCGGCAGAGGGGGTCGAATTACTGCTCACCGCTCGCCGTGAAGAATTGCTAGCACGCGAAGCGGCAGAAATAGCGGATACCCATGGCGTACATACCGACTACGTAGCCTGTGATCTGACCACAAAAAACGACGTACAGCGGCTCGCCGATATCGCGATCGATAAACTAGGGGGCATCGATATTCAGATTAACAATTGTGGGGGACCGCCTCGACTAACGCCAACTGAGGCGCAAGAAACTCATTGGCGCGACTGGTTCGAGATCATTATGATGTCGGCAATTAAGATTACCAACGTGGTCCTACCCGGGATGCGTAAGCGTGGCTGGGGCCGCATACTCACCATGACCTCCTCGAATATAATGATCGCAGCCAGTGAAAATGTACTATCTACATCCCTCCGTATGGGCCTTGTTGGCTGGTCCAAATCTCTAGCGAACGAAGTAGCGGCGGATGGGGTAACAGTAAATTGCCTGGTGCCGGGCCGTATAGAAACCGACCGCGTGCGCAATGGAGACATAGCCCGAGCTAGGCGGCTCAGCATTACGCCAGAAGAATTACGTGACCGTATGATCGCCGAAGCCCCCATGGGCCGCGACGGCACAGTTGCAGAAATGGCCGATGTGGCGGTACTTCTATGCAGCCACCAAGCGCGTTACGTAACGGGCTCCACCATCAAAGTCGATGGCGGGCGGATCCCTGTGAATTATTAAACTAAAAACCATTTAACACACTGAGGAACAACAATATGGCCGTCACCCATTATGAAGAGAACGGATTTCTTCGCAAGAATTTATTCGTCATATTTACCCGGCCAGTGGCGCCGCTAGATGAAATTCGCAAACTGCTGCCCAGACATTTAGAACGACAGGTAGAACTGGAAAAACAAGGTATCTTGTTCGCTGCTGGGCCAATGGAGTCACAGGACGAAGACAAACCGCGTACAGGTATGATTATCGTGCGCGCTGACTCATTCGAACATGCCCACGAGATTGCAATGGGCGATCCCATGCACGCGGAGGGAGTAAGGGAGTTTGACATTTGGAATTGGTCCATGAACGAGGGTAGTTTTAAGGTCACTATTAACTACTCAGACCAGAGCGCCAGCATTGATTGATTGCAAATGCACATTCGAGTTCTTTCGGAACAGGATGTCCGTTCAGTCCTGACAATGGGAAACGCTATCGACCTACAAGCTGAAGCGTTTGAATTGCTGGCAGAGGACCAAACCGTTGAGGGGTTACGCAGTTTCGCTCACTCTTCAACGCCACCAGGTGTCGCCATTTTCAACCCAGCTTTCTTGAAAGACGGCAAAGGGTATGGCGTCAAAATCGTTTCAGATTTTTATGGAAATGAGGCTCGTGGCCTCGCCCGCCTATCGTCTATAATTACTTTGTTGGACGGAATCACGGGATATCCAAAAACCGTCATGGAAGGTGGCTACCTAACAGATATCCGTACCGGCGCAGGCACAGCCCTAGCAGCACGCTTCCTCGCGCGCCGTGACAGCAAGACTATCGCAATGATTGGCGCAGGCCGGGTTGCACGCAACCAACTAGAAGCCCTGTGTTTGGAACACGAGATTGAGGAGGTTTTGGTCTCGACCCGGTCACCGGGACGTGGAGAAGACTTTATCCGCCGAATGCGGGGAGTGACCGGCGTACCCAACAACATCCAACTCATAGACGACCGCACGCAAGCCGTCAGTGCAGCTGACATGGTAGTGTGTGCCACCACTTCCTCAGAGCCAGTGTTACCAGGTAACGCACTCAAGCCCGGCACCTTCGTAGTATGCGCAGGGGCACATAATCGGAATAGCCGAGAAGTAGACAACGCAGCTGTGCGACGTGCCGCTATCCATGTAATCGACAGTCGGCGCGATTGTTTACCAAACGCAGGTGATTTTCATATTCCAGCGGCGGAGGGCGAATTCGATATCAGCTGCGTAACAGAGCTCGCCGATTTAGTGACGCAGGCGCTACCAGCCAGAAAATCTAATGCGGACATCGCTCTTTACAAATCGATGGGAGTGCCCATTCAAGACCTAATCACCGCTCAATTTGTCGAACAACGAGCGATAGACAATAGCCTTGGCACACTTGTCGACATAGGTGGCGGCGAAATTTGAAATTTACCGGTAAAATTTTAAAAAGACTTGGATTGGCGGCGTAAATGGAATACGGCCCAACCTAGTTCGTTGCAACCACACCCAAATTACCCGAAGTGCTTGTGCCGCGTCGCTTACCCTTAGTCGTCGTCGGTGCCATATGCCGATTGACGCGATCTTGCAGCCTCGTCATACCCACGTTGGCTAAAGCTGCAAGTGTAAATATTATAAGAATGATCGCGTACATTGGTGCGATACGGAATTGTTCATAATAAATACTGAGCTGGTAACCAAGCCCAGCATGGGCAAATTTAAGTTCTGCCACAAGAACACCGATAACGGTAATAGCCATCCCAAGGCGTAACCCTGTAATTACAGGGTTTACCATCGCCGGGACATAGACCTTGGTAATCATTTGCCATTTAGAGAGGTTGAAACTTTTCCCCACCTTGATCAGTACGGGATTAATCAGGATCATGCCAAGCGTCGTGGTGAACACCACTGGGAAAAAAGCCGAAAGCGCGCCCTTAGCCATCTTGGATTCGATCCCCGTACCAAAAATCAAAAATAAAATAGGTAAAAAGATAATTTTAGGAGTGGAGCCAATAGCGTTTAGATAGGGCTCGATGGATTTACGCAAAAGCGGATTGATCCCCATCGCGATGCCGAGGAAAATGGCAATTAACGAGCCGACAACAAATCCTACAATATGCTCGGCAAAGGTGACACTAAGGTGGTAATAAAATTCAGCGGATACAAGCTCTTGTCCTACAGCAACCGCAATCATCCAGGAAGATGGGATTACGTCTCCATAGAGAATCTCAAGACGGCCGAGCATGGCGAACGCCTCCCAAGCGGCCACCAACCCGATTACCGTAATAATACGAATGCGAGTTACGGATAATTCACGCCCATCAATTGCGACAGGCTCACTTTGGGTTATGCTGGCCTGAGCCATTTCTCAAATCTTCCAAAGCCCCAATAAAAAATTACACTAACCAAAACAACTGTAATAATACTCGCATAGGTACCAGCCGTATCGAAGCGAAAATACATTTCCGATACAATCCGTCCTAACCCTCCAAAATCGATCAAATACTCAATGGCGACGATGTTTACTAGCGTATACATCACCCCAATTCTGATACCGGTGAAAATCGTCGGTACAGCCGAAGGTAGCTGAATTTTCCAAAACATATCGCGTTCGGAGAGATTGAAACTTCGCCCTACATTAACCAATGTACGTGACACCCCAAGCAAACCCTGCCGCGTTTGTATAATTATTGGGATAGAGCCAGGGATAAATCCCATAGCAATCAAAGTTAAATGACTTCGGCCAAAAATTACCAAAAATAACGGATAGAGTAGGACGGTCGGAGCAGCAAATGCGGCGGCGAGCCACCCCTCATAGGCGAGACCAAATTGCGTATTGCGGTAGAGAAAATAACCAAAAGGAATGCCGACCGCCAACGCCAGTCCTGTTGCCGCAGCTGTCATTCCCAATGTTACAAAAAAGTTCCCAACCAAATCCATATCTTCCTGAACCGATGGAAACGCAAGTACCGCGTCCGATGGCCTAGGCATTACGAAGGAGGGTACTAATTCAACGAAGACGGCAAGCTCAAGCACCCCAGCCAGCACCAGGAGCCCGAGCAAGCCGACCAACGTCGGCGATTTTTTGATCCCCTTCAAAGACCGGACCTAAATTTCGCCTTTACTTGACACATTATTCTGGCTTGTTACCGAACGGATGCACTAACTCCTTGAGTTGCGCTGACGTAAGCAGTTTTTTAATCTTCTTATTTTCAAGAGCGACCTGGTTGATCACGTCAAGTCGTGCAACTGGCAGGAAAGTTGAGTTTTTAAGCAGCACATCCTGAGCGGAATCTTTAACGTCGTCGTAATTAAGCTTCCATCTTTTAGCATATGCGCGCATCTGCTTTTCACTCGTGTAGGTTCGGTATTGCCCCTCCGTGAACGCCAACATTAAGCGCTGGGCCACACCGCGATTTTTATTTAGCCAGCGACTGTTGGCAGCGATCACGCGAATGGTCACCCCGTTGAGCCCCGCTGCTGCAGCACCAGTGCCGATGATTCTAATTTTTTTTGCCCGCAACAAATTTTTGTTGAGCGGAAAGACAGACCAGCCAGTAGCAACCTGTCCCGACATAAG
>CAYZMI010000002.1:49597-52286 GCA_964479475.1 uncultured Rhodospirillaceae bacterium
GAATAAGCTGACAGAACACCTAACACGCCGTTGCCCCATACGACGTCTTGGCTGCTGGTTAGAACTGCCTGCAATGATGCCGCTCCACCGGAGCCATGAATGATGGAGACATCGAGACCGTATTTTTTGAAGATGCCCGCTTCCTTTGCAGCATAAGGATGCTCGGTTTCGAAGACGACCTTGGTGCTATTAACGAGCCGGACCTTGTCAGCTGCAAATGCTGGTGCAGCAAGCGCTGCCGCCGCAGTCGCGAAGGTGATAGCTTTGAACAAATTTCTCATAGTTTTCTCCCTTCCTTTGTTTGACTCTTGATATTTGTGTTAATTCTTAAACGTGAATTAACTGGCCGCAATCTCAGCTTCCGCCGCTACCATTCCGCGTGAGGCCTCCTCACGCAACAATGTCCACAACCGGCCAACATAGGTACCAAACTCTGGTGTAGATATGACCTCAGAGGTTCTCGGCCTGGGCAAATCGATAGATATAATTTCCTTAATTTTCCCTGGTCGAAACGACATAACCACAACGCGATCGGAAAGCTGAACTGCCTCTGTGATGTTGTGCGTAATCAATAGCATCGTCTGGTTTAATTCCGCCCAGATTTCAAGCATTTTGTCACCCAACAACATGCGAGTTTGTTCATCTAGTGCGCCAAAGGGTTCATCTAGCAGCATGATCCGTGGTTCATATGCAAGTGTTCGCGCCACTGCGGCACGCTGTTTCATTCCCCCAGATAACTGGGCTGGATAGTGGTTTTCAAATCCATCCAATCCAACCAATCGGATAAACTGCCGTGCTTTTTCTTCCCGTTCCGCTTTATCGATACCATCAATTTCGAGCGGAAATACCACATTGTCCAAAGTAGTACGCCACGGAAAGGTAGATTCTTCCTGAAAAACTACACCCACATCCTTATGCGCGCCATCGACCGAATGTCCGTCGATTAGGACGGATCCTTCATATTCATCGATCAGGCCACCAACTATGTTAAATAGTGTCGACTTACCACAACCGGAAGGGCCGATGACAGAGACAAATTCGCCCTCCTCAACGTTGAGATCCACGCCATCCAGCGCGGTAACCGGGTTGATAGTTTCGGCGTCATAGGTCTTGGACACGCCGGTGATTTCGAGAATCAATTTCATCACGGAACGTGGGTAATTGTTTTTGACTAACTCTGTCAGCTAAGACCTTAGCGTATTACCAGGGACTATCAACCCAAACACACATCCGAACTTGTATTCATCCGATAATGAAATACAAGATCAATCTAATTCTACAACCCGCGCCCACCCATGCGGATCCGGTAGGCGGCCGTATTGAATTCCGGTTAGCCGGCCGAATAAAACTTCTGCGAGCGGACCTGGGATAGCCGCGGTGGGAAACAGTGTTTCCGCGCCGCGACTAAGCGACGTTATTGGAGTAACCGACGCCGCCGTGCCAGTGGCAAAAACTTCCTCGAGTGTTCCCGCGTGAGCCGCTTGAGTGATTTCGTCGATTTCCACCGGCCGCTGCTCGACCGTTACGTCCATTTCATTCAACATTGTAATCACGCTGTCACGGGTCACGCCCGGTAGTATGGCTCCGTTGAGTTCTGGCGTTATTACGGTCTCACCAATTTTAAAAAACACGTTGGCGAGACCGGCTTCTTCGATATAGCGGTGTTCAGCGCCGTCGAGCCACAATACTTGATCAAAACCTTGGGCACGGCTTTGAGTACCCGACTGAAGGGTCGTAGCGTAGTTCGCGGCCGTTTTGCAGTCACCAACCCCACCATACGGAGCAGTTCGAGCGAAGTTTTCCTCCACCTTAAGTGATAGGCCCACTTTGCCATGGGAAAAATAGCCCGCCACGGGACACGTCATAATGAGAAAGCGAAACGCTTTAGACGGACGAACTTCTAAGTGTGGTTCGATGCTGAACAAAATTGGCCGAATATAAAGCGCATAACCGAGACGGTTTGGCACCCAAGCATTATCAATACGTACCAGCTGCTTAACGGCTTCGACGAACAAGTGTTCGTCGAGCGTTGGAATACATATGCGCTCACAAGAGGCACGCATGCGAGCTGCATTGCGATCGGGACGAAATAGGCGGATCACACCATCGTCTCCACGAAATGCCTTAAGTCCCTCGAATACCATCTGGGCGTAATGTAGCACCATAGCGCCTGGCTCCAGAGATAAAGGACCATAGGGTAAAATTTGTCCCGACTGCCACGACCCGTCGCGATAATCCATGCAAAACATATGATCTGAAAAGATCTCACCAAAGGTAAAATTGTCGAGATCAAGGGCAGCGAGCCGGCTATCGGGTGTCAAAGTAGTATCAAAATTAAGCATCTATGAAAGCCAATCACCCAGCCCTTAAAGGAGCCTAATTTCAGTACCTACACCGGCTTCGCGGGCTCGCCTATAAATTTCCTGGGCGAGCGTAATATCTACACTAGCAACACCAGTAGGTATGGTCATAATCCGTGCCACCGTTCGGTCAATTTTGGGTCCGCGGCCAAGTACTACGTCATAGGTGGAGACTATATTTTCAGGTATTGGTAGATCCGGTCGGCGACGTTCCACCGCAGCCTGCAGCGCGCCGACATCATCCGTAACAAGTAGATCAGTATTTTCATAGGCTACATCGTCCCAGCCAGACACTACGTCAAGAGGTATGACCAACGTACCGGGCGAGA
>CAYZMI010000002.1:52386-58897 GCA_964479475.1 uncultured Rhodospirillaceae bacterium
CCACAGCCGATTAAGCCTAACCGTCTGGGATTTTCTATCGCCAAGTGACGCGCCGCGACTGCACCGCAGGCAGCAGTGCGTGCTGCGGTAATCCACATGCCTTCCATGATAGAGATAGGATGGCCATGTTCGGGCTCGTTCAGGACAATTAGGCCGCCAGAATCTGGCGGCCCCTCCATCGCCTGACCAGGATAGTAAGAAATCCATTTAATGCCGAGCGCGCCGGAACCCTCCACCCACGCGGGCATAGCGTGCAGGAAACTATGTGGTCGACCTGGATGGACACCGATTTTGACGGGCACTTCGGCCAGACCCTCACCGCTAAAGCGATAGGTTTCCTCGATAATACGGTTTATGTCCGCAAGACTCGGTGCCACGGCCAACACATCTTCACGAGTTAGGATCAATTGCGGCGGCGGCTGTCGGCTCGTGATCATAGTGCCTCACTCAATCACCAAAAGTTCCCAGCCAGGATCCGTAGACAAAATTTCGCATCCGTCTGCACGGATCACTACATGTTCTTCCGGATTAACCAACCCATCGACACTTTCGATCTTAGGTTCAGGCGTCAGTGTCATGCCTTCAGCTAAAATATTCTGGTCAAACGCGTTGATGAACGGGGGCTCAGTCTCAAGCCCGATCCCATGCCCTATACGTTTAGCCGGGTGGTCGGAATAGTTACGAAAGTCGGTTTTGGCAAGCAGGGACTGGGAATACTCAAACAGTTCAGGCATGGCCGCCCCTGGTTTCATACGGTCCATCAACTTAAATAAAATTTCCCACATGGTGTCGTGCTCTTTGCGCTGGCGGTCAGATGGCTGTCCGAATACGGCGCGGCGGGTAAAATCCATCTCATAGCCCATCACGGAACAACCACCATCGAGATAGAGCACATCACCGTCTTGAAACCGGCCTTTTTCGCCAGTCGCCCCAAGCGTCGTAGGTGGTGCGGACGTCAAATCGGCGCCCTCGTCGTAGTAGTAACCCAAAATAAGTTGCTGCAGCTCAGCTCCGGTAATTCCAGTGTGTAAATCAGCCAAAGCTCTTTTCCAGGCGCGCCCGCCTATTGCGCAGGCCTCACGAGCCGCATTAACTTCCCAATCCGATTTGATCATGCGACATCCCCAGATCACCGGCCCCGACTCAACAAATCGCGCATGGGGCAACTCAGTTTTCAGCCGCTGAAAATCATTGTGTGTAAGTCCTAACCAAGTGAGCGTGCCAAGTTCAATCGCAACGATACCTCCGTCTACACCCCGCTCCGAAAGCACCTCACGGATACCCCACTCCACAGTCTCATCAGTATTGAATGGAACTTCCGGGTATATGCGCCTGTCCGCTACCCAAGACGGATAAGGGCGCTGATAGACACGGGAAAACATTTCTGGGCCCGACCAGGAAATAATAGCCGGAGCACCCTCTGCAGGGAGGATGAACGCGCTCGGTCGCTGACGCATTTTCGGTGGTGCGGGCTGGCCGCTAAAATAATAAAAGCTTGTCGGATCGGTCACCACTAGACAATCAATACCCTGATCCTTCAGCAACGCGCGCGCACGTGCCTCACGACTGGCATATTCGGTAACAGGCACTCCGCTCATAATTTTCCCCTTCCTGCTTTAATATTTCTTTGTCATATTTGCGTCTACCTCAAATAAGGGGATAGGCGGGCGGAGTGGGTAGGTGCAGTTGTACGTGACCATAAACATTCACTATGCCGCCTTTGCAAACTCCTCCTGTACTTCCTTCTCAAAGGCCAACAATTTTTGAACACTTGGGCGGGAGTGCATAAGGTCGAAATGGGCCTTGCAGCGCACAAATTGACCGAGTTCGAGCTCGAACTGAGTGGCGCGACGGTAACACCAGAAAAAGTGTGCATCGGGCGCAGTGAAACTACCAAAGAAATAGTCCTTCCCATCAAGCAAGTCTTCGGCAATGGTTAAATTTTCATAAATCGCTTCTGCCGCCTCATGTCGGATAGAATCGGCACCTTCGGGCAACTCACATACCTTAGAAGGATCATTGATTCGCGAGAGATAAGGGTGAATCCCACCAGAACACCAAGACAACATGGACACGGCTTTGAATTCCTGCCACGAGTCAGCGGGTAAAATTCCTGCATCGGGAAAGGTGCGAGCAACCCATTGGTGAATTGCCACGTTTTCGGTGAGCGTCTCACCATCGACCATAAGAAGCGGTACTTTATGCTTTGGATTGATCGCTAAATATTCCGGTGATTTATGCTGTCCCTTGCGAAAGTTGAGCGGCACTACCTCGAAGTCGGCACCAGCCTCGGTCAGGGTAATATAGGGCGCCAAAGCGCATGTGATAGGGGCATAGTAAAGCTTGATATCCATTTATGTCTCCTTCGGCTCGACGGTTATCGCAAAATGGCCAACAAAACTATACCCCGCTGCGACGACTGCTGCCAGACGAGCAAATGGGCAGTCCTTATTATTTGCAAATACACAGGTTT
Source organism: uncultured Rhodospirillaceae bacterium (assembly GCA_964479475.1). Classification (GTDB taxonomy): domain Bacteria; phylum Pseudomonadota; class Alphaproteobacteria; order MPNO01; family UBA2964; genus JAQBTY01. The sequence goes on from CAYZMI010000002.1 coordinate 54,860, forward strand.
TACAATTGGATGATTAATTTGGAGATACTAACCAACACCAAAAATGGTAAGGACATTCTCATAAGTATGACCAATAACGCGGATTCCCGCCTAAATTTTTGTTATTAATATGGCATCATCACTTAAATTATTTATCCAAAGAATTATTTCATAATGCCAGATCAGTTAGACGACACCGAGCCACAAGAAATCAAATCGTCAAGCGGACCGGATCCGAACACCAAACGGCCACTCCTCACACCGCCGCCGAGGGCATGCGATTGTCATGTACATGTATACGGACCCCACGCCCAATTCCCGTTTTTGCCCGATTATATTGATCGTTCGTGCGAAGCCCCAAAGGATGCATTAGAGCGAATGCATCGCATAACCGGCATCGACCGCTGTGTTGTTGTTCACGTACCTGCACACGGTTTAGATCTCTCGGTGACGTTGGATGCGATGGGCAACAGCGAGAGAGAGGTGCGTGCGATAGCCTTGATCAACAAAGATATCACTAATGCAAGGCTTAAAGAACTGCACGAATTTGGTGTCCGGGGAATACGCTATAGTCCATCTCTGGACGGTGGACCGCTCGATCACAGCGTAGTTCGACGCATGGCGGACCGTATAGGTCCATTTGGCTGGCACATTTTGCTGCATTTTAAAGATAGCGCAATATTGGAATACTCCGATTTGCTGGACGAACTACCTGTACCTTTTGTGCTTGATCATTTTGGCAGCATTGACCCGGCCAAAGGCGGAATTAATCAAGAGACGTTCCGTCTCGTCCTCGAACATTTGACCAAAGGTAACGGCTGGATAAAAATATCCGCCATCGAGAAAGTATCTCACCAGAACTATCCGTTTAACGATGCAGCGGAGATCGCCAAAGCATTGATCACCAGGGCGCCCAACCGAGTGTTGTGGGGAACCGATTGGCCACACCCTGGTCTTGGAATTCAAGACCCCACGAATGATGGCGATCTGGTGGACCTGATACCCACATATGCCCACAGCCCAGAGGTGCAGCAAAAAATTCTAGTCGACAACCCCGCCATCCTCTATGGGTTCGGTTAGGGTGATCCCAGATGCGCCATTTCCAAAGCCGTAGTATAATATAAAAACTGCTTTTCCCTTTTAACTATAAGGACAGCCGAGCGCCGGCAAAGGCTCAAATATGACAAACCCGCCCGCTGGTCCCGATCTCAATACAAAATCGCCCGGTTATAAAATGCCAAGAGACGCGTGTGACTGTCATGTCCATGTTATAGGTCCAGTTGACCGATTTCCATTTGCATCCGAGGCCCGCGCAAAGGCGATTGAGGCGCCAAAAGAATCTCTTGAAATTATGCATCGAAAAATTGGGGCTGACCGTTGCGTTATCGTCCACGCCGGTACGCATGGTACTGATCTAGCCGTAACGATGGACGCAATGGCGACAAGCTACAGGCAGGTCCGGGCTGTCGCCAAGGTCGAAGAGTCCATCACTGATGCACGGCTATTGGAATTAACTGCAGCTGGCTTTCGTGCTGTTCGTTATACCCCCGCACTCGATGGCAAACCAGTCGATCGCGATGCCGTTAGTCGTATAGCGGATCGCATTGCACCCCTTGGCTGGCACATATTATTTTTGTTTCGTGGTAACGATCTTCCCGAATACGCCGAATTTTTATCTAGCCTACCCGTAACTTGTCTTTTGGATCACTTCGGAGGAATTGATCCAACCGGCAGCACCGAGCAGGAAACTTATCAAGTCATCGTAGAGTTGTTAGGTAAAAACTGTTGGATCAAGCTATCTGCCCCGGAACGCCTATCATCCGAAGCTTACCCTTTCGAAGACATTACGAAAATCGGGGCATCTATAATAAAAGCGGCGCCAGATAGAGTTATTTGGGGAACAGACTGGCCACACCCCAGTGTCCTCCCACCTGCACTCACCAACGATGGCGACCTTGTAGATTTGATTCCCGCTTATACCAAGGACCCCGCTTTACAGAGAAAATTACTCGTCGACAATCCAGCGCGTCTTTACGAGTTTTATTAAATTGGAACCGCCAACGATCAAAACGTCGGCATTATCTCATCGACAAACAAATGTAGAGACCGCATGGCATCCTCATGCGCGATGGAACCAAAATAAAACGCAAATGTCATATAGTTGACGCCAAGTCGCTCGATTTGATCCTTGATCGCAGCACGCACAGTATCGGGCGAACCCACGATGACAGACCCCTGTTCAACTGCCTTGTTGAGATCACCCATGGTCGCCTGCGCGATGGAAGGACCGGGGACCTTGTTGTCATTCCATAATTTCATCAAACTTTTGTACCAGACCTCGAAGGCAGGTCGCGCAACAGACACAGCCGCCTGATCGCTATCGGCGATGACGCAGTGCCTATTGACGCCAATTGCCGTGCCGCCAGGGAAATTCAACGGGGGTCCGGACGGGTCACCGCGCTTTTTATAAGCTTCCTTGTAAGCCACAATACAATCGCCCGCGAGCTCCATACTGCCGAGTGACAAAAAATTAAAACCGTTTTCACCAGACCAAGCGCTACTCTTGGGATTAGATGATGGATACCAAATGGGCGGGTGCGGCCGTTGGACAGGTGTAAGCTCGATGGGTGCGTCGGCATAGTTGTAGTGCTCGCTTTGGTGATTGAGTACGTCATGGGTCAAGCCGTAGGTCACCGCATCAAGTGCTTCTTGAAATACTTCGCGCGAGGTCGCTGGGTCGACACTGTGAAAATTTAGCTCGAAAGGCGACACACCGCGTCCCACTCCAAGCTCGAGGCGGCCGTGACTTAGTTGATCAAGCAAGCAAATCTCTTCGACTAGACACAACGGCGAATAGAGGGGGAGCAAGTAAACCATGGGCCCCAGCCGTATACTTGTCGTAGCGTTAGCCACGGCACCAAGAAAAACACCAGGAACCGGAACAAGATTGAGCGGAGTGCAATGGTGTTCGGCCACATGATATGCATAAAACCCGGCCTCGTCGGCAGCCGCGACATAATCGAGCCGCCTGTCGAGAAGCTCACCGAGTGGCAGGCCCGACCGATCCACGTGATCGAATATCCCGAATTTCATTAGCCTTACTTTTGATCCTATGGGTTAATTCAATAAGGGTTATCGCATCATTAATACTGGTTTGACCGTTTCACCCGTATGACTGTCATGAAACGCCTCGGCAATATTTTCGAAATCATAGAATTTGATCAGTCGGTCGAACGGAAATTGATCCTGCATGAACAAATCCACCAACATAGGAATGAACACGTCGGGATTGCTTGCCCCTTCCATCTGACCGATGATCTTGCGGTTCTTCATGAGAGGTCGCATGGGTAACACAAGATCGCTGCCATCCAACGGCGCAGTCGCAAAACAGAAAGTGCCGTGAGGCGCTAAACAGTCTATGGCCTGGTTCATAACCGACGCGCTGCCGCTTGTATCAAATGTAAAATCAACCCCATCAGGCATCAGCGACCGGACGCGCTCTGACGACGGTGTATCGGTTGCTTCAATTAGCTCGTGAGCACCCAACTCAGCGGCGAGCTGCAGCCGGGCTGGATGCACGTCGACAGCAATTATACGCGCTGCACCCGACAGCTTTGCCGCCATAACAGCAGATAGCCCAAGCGAGCCCACGCCAAAAACAGCCAGCGTCTGGCCAGGCTTCATCTTGAAAACGTTGAGTACCGTCCCTGCACCGGTCTGGATACCGCAGCCAAGCGGGCCGAGCATCTCCAGTGGCGCATCCTTACGGACTTTCGTCACCCCCCGTTCCTTACCTATAGCGTAGGTGGCAAATGAAGACTGATTAAAAAAATCACCAAAAATGACTTCGTCGTTAGCTGACATATAATGCTCACCAGTGGCGCGTGAGCTGGCAAAATTATTAGTGTGGTAACAATAGGCGGGCAGGGAATCGAGACAACTGGGGCAGTGGCCGCAAGAGCCGAAGCTCATTACTACGTGATCGCCCGGCACGACATTAGTCACACTAGCTCCCACTTCCTCGACAACACCGGATCCCTCATGTCCCAGTACGATCGG
>CAYZMI010000002.1:58997-80803 GCA_964479475.1 uncultured Rhodospirillaceae bacterium
GAGTAGCAGATACCGTTAAAATAAGTTTCCCACACCACCAAATTGCGGCGGCAGGCATCCACCACCTGATCCACCATGTGCAGCTTGTCCGCATATTCACCAATGGTCCGCCAACCCAATTCCGAATGCTCCAGATCAGCATCGGTGTGGATAGTAAAGAATTTAACATCTGCGCGTTCAAGACCCCAGATTTCTTGCCAAATATCGCCAACCATGGCGTTCCAGCCCATCGCCTTGGTGCGGCCAGTGCCATAGCCCGGCACATTATGGCGTTCGGCACAGGTATTAGCGATCAACCCTTCGAGCCAATGACAGCTGGTCATCAGCCCAGCCCAGGCATCCCAGCAAAGTTGGGTGGTGGTGGTCGGTGTTGTATTCTGAATAACGTCTCGGTCCATACCGATACGCACACCGAGATCTTCTAGGATCTTCCAATGGGGATCACCACCGCCGAACTCGTCATCGGCAATGATTTCCTGCGAACAGGCGTGGATGATATCCAATTTGATGTCCCAAATCGGACAATTAGTGGCGGTCTTGAGTTTTAGCACAGAATTACGTTGGCGTGAGTTCAAACGGTGTTGATAGACCCACATACGGCAACGGTTTTTGGTCCAGGCGTCCTCGCGAAAAATTAAACAGCGCTGGACAAAGTCGTTAACCTCCGCATCGAGCCGATCTATCACTGTTTTCGATGCCATATGCTTAAATCCTCTATTGCTTTTAAGTATTGTCCCGCGGGCAAGTGTCCCCGTCAATTAGGGCTCAGGACAGATTTGCGGCTTCGATCGACTTAAATTTATAGACCGCAGACGACACATTTAACCTACCAAGCGCAATTCTTGATCAACTCTGTGGTCTGGCTGCCGGCTTGAAGCATGAGCCCAAGATCGTTACCGGCCAGCACCATGCGCACTCCCATGCCGATATAACGGCGCAGTTCAGGCTCGGCGTAAGCACCACCCATCCCCGCCCATTTGCCGTGCTTTTCACACGCTGCTATCACTGACTGGTAGGCTGCAACCACCCGCTGATCACCTGCTTGGCCCGGAATACCCATTTCCGCTGTCAGATCCCCTGTGCCAATTAGGAGCGTGTCCACCCCTTCCACAGCGGCAATTTCATCGGCGTTGGATACCGCAAGCGGCGTTTCAATCATCACCGTGATGAGTGTCGAGGCATTGACTGCAGTCATACTTTCTCCAATGTCCACCCGCTCAAAATCAAACATGGCCGATTGCCCCGCAACTGAACGTTGGCCCAAAGGTGGGTATTTAAGCTTGTCTACCACCTCGCGCGCCTGCTCCGCTGTATCAACGTGGGGCATAACAATGCCCAGTGCACCGCCGTCTAGCACACGAGTGGCAATCCAATGCTCCATCCAAGGTACCCGCACAATTGGCGAGATCCCGGCATCGAGTGCGGCGACTGAGATCTGTGTCGCAGTATCGATGGAGATCGGGCTATGTTCCAAATCAATGAATAGCCAATGAAATCCCGCAGTCTTCATTGCCTTCGCGATGTCTACGGTGCGCGAAACCCGTAAGCCAATCCCCAACGATAGCTCGCCCGCCTCTAATTTGGTCCGTGCTAAATTTCTAATCGGTTTCATTCCTGCATCCTCTATCCTTACAGTTGGTGCCATCTTGGGGGGCCAAATTGTCGTCTGCAACCTCTTGCCACACATTCAGTTTCACGGCACTTTAATATTTAAGGAGAACGCACTATGACTGACGACCAAGGTTCGGGTTACGGCCGCAATGCACTCATACCCGATGAGCATACCCGCCTTACCCATGTAACCTACGGCACGCCAATGGGTGAGCTGCTGCGCCGCTATTGGCAGCCTATTTGCCTGTCCAAGGAGCTCAACGATCTTCCCAAATTTCTAAAAATCCTCGGTGAAGAGTTGGTCGCCTATCGTGACAAGTCGGGCCGCGTCGGCGTGCTTGGCGCCCATTGCACCCATCGTGGCACCTCCCTGGAATATGGCAGGATTGAGGATCAAGGGCTTCGCTGTTGCTACCACGGCTGGTATTTCGACCACGAAGGCAAGTGCCTTGATCAACCGGGAGAGCCCGACGATAGCCCTTATAAGGAAGAAGTCCGCCAACCATGGTATCCGGCAGAAGAATATAGGGGATTGGTATTTGTTTATATGGGCCCGCTAGATAAAAAACCTTTATTGCCGAAATACGACATATTGGAAGATGAAAACGCCGAGTATCTTGCTTATCGCAATTACAGCCGTGGCGAAGTGGCTAAATGCAACTGGTTACAGCTCCAAGAAAATGCCGCCGATCCGGTACACACTTATATTCTACACGGATGGAATCCCGGCCTGTTTGAATTTTCCGATGTCATGTCCGTGCGTCCTAGCTTCGACTACAAGCATTCCTCTAAACATGTATCTTACGTACGCACCACCGACCTTGAGAGTGGCAACAAATTAATTCGGACTTCGACAATATTCGTTGCTACTGCTCGCTCGGTCCCACCTACCGAGGTTACTGGTACAGATCCCGATCGTGAAACCGAACGCGCCCGTATGGTGGGTTGGTGGGTGCCGGTAGATAATGAAAATACGATAGGTTTCCATGTCGAACTGATCGACCCCACAAAAAAAATATTTCAGCCACCGCATGCGCCTATCATCCGAGAATATGAGGAGACCCAGCGAAAACCGGACGATTGGGAAGCTCAAACTAGCCAACGGCCCATTGCCAGGCATACGCTTGAACATTTGGCGACCTCCGATCGTGGCGTGGTGCTATTCCGCAAACATCTTGACGAGGCGATCGCGACCATGGAGCAAGGTGACGACCCGCCCGGCATTGCCCGAGATCTTAAGGATCAAACAATTGTCGTCCCATCCGGTAACGAGGTTATCGGTACTCATCAGCGAGTGGACGCGGCTACTGACACCTAAACATCAACATCTCATAAGGCCTGTAACACATGACGCTATTTATTGATAATCCGACGGTCGAGAAGATTTTGACCGTGGAAGATTGCATTGATGCGTTGGAACAAGGCCACACAGAACTGGGGCATGGGCGGGCTATCAACGGACCGAAATTCCGTATTATGACCCCAGCCGACCCCTCCCACATCGAAGGTGGAACCGATCCACTACACCACGTCTACACGTCGCTGAACGGTGCGATCGCTAAATGGAACGTAACCTGCAACCGGGTCGATTCGGACTTCATTCATTATCCTGAAATCAATGGGTTGAGAAGAGAGGTACGCGTACCAGGTCCACCTCGCGGCATGTTCTGTGGCTACGTACAACTTTACGATTCCAGGACAGCCGAACCTATAGCTATTGTTCATGATGGGTATTTGCAAAAATTCAGGGTCGCGGGGACCTGCGCGCTCGGAACCAAATATCTCGCCAAAAATAATTCTAGAGTACTTGGTCTGATTGGTTCGGGCTGGCAGCAAAGCGCCGGTGTACAAGCCCATTGCGCGATCCACGATTTCGAGTTGGTAAAGATTTACAGCCCCAACCATAGAAATCGCGAGGCTTTTGCCGCCGAATGGCGCCAGAAACTCGGGATCAACATCATCGCTGTAGATAGTGCCGAAGAAGCAGTAAGGGACGCCGATGTAATCAACACCGCAACCAATGCGATTGATCCTGTGATGAAGACCGAGTGGGTTAAACCCGGCATGTTAATCACAGCCGTCAAAGACACAACCGAAATTGAAATAGAGACTTTCGAACTAGCGGACTTAATTGTCGCTAACCGGGATGGCCCAAATTGGCACCGGTTTGCAATTGGGGGCACTGACGTAATCCCAGAACAGGACAAGGAACATTGGGGAAACGGCAATGTTGATTGGGACGCCGTTCCGCTTTTCGGTAAAATCGTTGCGGGGCTAAAGCCCGGTCGAAATAATGACGATCAAGTGATCCTTTTCCCAGTGAGTGGTGACGGTGTACAGTTTGCTGCTATAGCTTACCGCCTCTACAAACGCGCCATTGAACTTGGGCTCGGCACCGAGATTGACACGAAACTTTGGCTTCAGGGGGCCGAATATATTCCATAGAAACTGTCGACAGGATAGACAGCGGGATCCATCCTTTTTACTATCTTACTAAAATTTATGCTGGGCCGCTTTATATAGCTTAGCCCGCATCAAATGACGGTGCTGCGGAACCCGCGTTTCGCCCCGTCAGCCAACATACTGGAGGTGTTACTGTGCCTGTGATCGATGCCGATACTCATGTGGATGAATGCGAAAGCACGTGGGAAAATCTCAAGGGGACCGAATTGGAGAAATTTATCCCCATTACGCTAAACCTGCCAACCGAAGTGAACGGACACGCCGGTTATCGTGGCTCTTGCGAGCGCATGTGGCTAGTTGAAAACCAGATGCAGAACCGTGCAATCCGGGATGAAGTTAACCATCCGCTAAGGGTCTATCGGGAACTTGAGGATGTACCTGGCCGCCTGGCACACATGGACGACATGGGCGTTGAAGCACAGATCCTATACCCAACCTTTTTTATTCGTTATTCCACCGACAATGCTGAAGCTGAATTGGCGCTGACCACCACCTATAATCGCTGGCTCGCTGATAGATGTGCCAAATCTAACGGTCGTTTACGCTGGGCGGCAGTACTACCATTCTTGCGCCCCGACGCGGCCGCTGAGGAGTTACGCTGGGCAAAAGAAAATGGCGCCTGTGGATTTTTCAAACGCGGCTTCGATCTGAATAGGTGGGTCACCAATCCACACTTTTATCCAGTTTACGAGGAAGCTAATGCACTGGATCTGCCTATGTGCATACACACTGGCCATCCACTGCCCGGTGACGAGTGGGATCGAGGCTTCCCAATCATGCATTCCTTTACCGAAATTGTGAAATCCAAGTTACCGGAGAAATTCCCCAGCCTTCGGTTTGGCTATATCGAGGCTGGGGCTTCATGGATTCCCTATATGGTGTCGCAATTAGGAGCAAGAATTCGCCAAAATGAGCGGGGCCTGGATAAAGAGCTCCCCCAAATGTACGAATTGGCCCCAAATCTTTTTCGTGATAATCGGGCATTCGTCACGGTGGACCTGATCGATGACATCGAATCAATTTTGAAGTTCGGTACTGAAGATAATTTAATGATCGGCACCGATTACAGTCACACTGATATTTCAGCAAATCTAGGTGCATTTGCTGGTGTGCAGGCCTGGGTTAATGAGGGCCGCCTCACCGAAAGCCAAGCGACCAAGCTTCTGGAAACCAATGCGCGGGTATTTTACGGACTTTAAACCTTCGGAGGCAATTCGGTTTGAAGTGCTCGTTGGTAAAAAACATCCAGTGGAGACACGGTAAAAGTAGCGCCGACGCTCGATAAGTTGGAACCGCGATTTGCGAATGCCGTTTCTTACATCTTCTGACCCGGGCAAAGAAACACGTATTCTCATAACGGTAGGGCGTAAAATTGCCTTTGTCCGCTCTTGAGGTTACCGTTTGTTCCGTATTAAGGGGAGATTGTCATGGCACACGATTTGATCATTCGTGGCGGCACTGTGGTGGACGGCTCGGGGTTGCCTGGTGTCACTGCTGATCTCGCCATCGATGGCGATAGGATTGCCGAGGTAGGTCAGCTCAATAGTGAGACAGCTAAACAAGAAATTGATGCTGACGGCCTGGTAGTATCCCCTGGTTTCATAGACGGCCACACTCATATGGATGCCCAGCTTTTCTGGGACGATATTGGCACCAACTCCTGTTGGCATGGTGTCACTTCAGTGGTCATGGGCAATTGCGGCTTCACGCTAGCGCCATGTTCAGCTGAAAACAAAAACCTTGTACTCCATAATTTGGAGCGTGCGGAAGACATTCCGCCGGAAGCCATGAATCAAGGAATCAAATGGTCGTGGGAAAGTTTTGGTGAGTATTTCGACACAGTGGATGCTCTTCCCAAAGGGCTCAATTATGCAAGTTTTGTCGGTCATTCGGCTTTGCGTACCTACGCTATGGGACACCGCGCAATGGAAGAAGAGGCCTCGACGCAGGATTTGGCGGTAATGGAGCGAGAGTTGGAAGCAAGCATCAATGCAGGTGCTTTGGGATTATCGACCTCGCGAACGTTTTCTCATCGCACCCCTGAGGGCAAACCAGTCGCCAGCCGGATGGCGAGCTGGGACGAAGTATTGCGTCTTGCGGGCGTAATGAAAGGTCTGGGGTGCGGCATATTGCAACTCGCCCGCGAAAACACAATTCCTGACGGTTCCGAACGTCAAAAAGAATTTGACGGTATCAAGGAATTGGCGCTTGAAGTCGGCGTGCCGGTAACATTTGGCAACACCTGGTACCGACCCACTCATCCAAATATCTGGCGCGAACAGGTCGGAATGGTAGATGAAATCATCGCTGCTGGCGGCAGCGCCATGATGCAGGGTACCGCTAGCTGGAACTGTTCGCTACGTTCTTTTGAAACGATGACGCCCTATGACTTCATCCCTGCATGGAAAGAATTTCGCAAAAAGCCACTTGAAGCACAAAAGGCAGGATTTCTTGACAGTGAAACACGGCACAAGCTCGTCAAAGCCGTGATGGATCATCAGCACAACCCGGACCCCACCATGCCAAACGCATTTCAACGTCCGGTGGATTGGGATTGGGTATTTCCCTTTGACCGCCCCCTACCCCCCTACCAATCAATTGCAGATATAGCGCATGCCCGGGGGACCGAACCCATTGAAGCCTTTATTGACCTCGCTCTAGAGCACGACATGAAGTTATTCTTCATACAACCGAGCTTTAACCAAGACCAAAATGCCGTGCTTGCCATGATGCGACACCCAAACGCCGTAGTGACATTTTCCGATGCCGGCGCGCACGTTGCAACGACGGTAAACCCCATTCACGGCCAACTTTTAGGCCACTGGGTACGCAACAAAAATGCAATTTCACTCGAATCCGCGATCCGCAAAATCACTTTCGATATTTCCAATTTCTGGGGCCTACCCCAACGCGGTCTATTACGAAAAGGTTTTTTTGCCGACGTCACCATCTTTGATCCAAAAACAATCACTCCTGGTATGCCGAGCCTCGTTCGCGATTTGCCGGCGGACATGCCGCGCATAAAACAGAAGACGGACGGCATTGCAGCGACCATCGTCAATGGTGAAATTTTCATGCGTGACAATGTACATACCGGTGCTCTAGCCGGCCGGCTAATTCGCGGGCCGCGAGCACAAAACTGACAAAAAATTTAAAGGAGCACTAAACGTGACCGACGTAACCAGCGAAGACATTGCCTACCGGAGTATTGATGGCAAGGAATTGTTAGGTCGGATATACCGACCCGCAACCAGCGGTCCGGTTCCCTATGTTGTTGACGTGCACGGCGGCGCCTGGCGAAATGGTGACCGCCTTAATAACGAAATAATTCACACAGATTTTGCGGCCCATGGCATTGGCGTCTTTGCGATTGACTTTCGACTGTCAGAGGAAGCTCAATTCCCTGGACCGGTAGCTGATGTGAATTACGGCGTCCGCTGGTTCAAGGCCAGCGCCTCTTCCATCGACGCCAATGCAAGCTTAATTGGTGGACTAGGCTCATCGTCGGGTGCGCAGCAAATGGGATTGATAGCGCTGTCACCAAATGATCCACGCTATTTAGTGCAAGAAACAACTCTTTCGGATGTAGATGCCAGCATCGACTTCTTTGTTGCCTGCTGGCCCATTCTCGACCCGTTGGCACGATATCAAATGGTTCAGCGGACGGGCAACGAACGCCTGCAGGAGAACCATAATATCTACTTTCCTACAGAAAATGATATGGCCATAGGAAACCCTTTTATGGTGCTTGATCGCGGCGAGGCGACGCATATGCCCCCAATTATTATCGTCCAAGGCACGGCGGATGAGAATGTGGAACATACCCGGGCCGATATATTTGCCGACCGCTACCGTTCTGCTGGCGGATCCATCGAAATACACAAGTTCGAAGGCGAGGCCCACAGTTTTATCGGTGACGCCCCCGGCTCAGATGTCAGCAATAATGCGATTGCAATGCTTCGCGACTTTATCTTGTTGCAGACTAAGTCTTGATAGCACCATCCCTTTACTCCTCTCGATACACCCAATACCAGCAAACTCCGGGTCATTGTAACGGAAGTTGGTTTGGTCCAAACTTTATGAGCTAGGTGATTTAAGGAGCAATACATGGCAAAAGCAATTTGGAATGGTGTCCTACTTGCAGAATCTGAGGACTTTGCTCATGTGGAAGGTAATGCTTATTTTCCAAAAATCTGTGTAAATTGGGGCTACTTCAGGAAAAGTAATGACTCAGAAACATTTTGCCATTGGAAGGGGTTTGCTAGCTATCTGGATATCGTTGCTGGCGGTGAGGTCACCGAAGGCGCTGCATGGGAATATCCATCACCGTATAAACAAGCATCGCTAATTTCGGATCGCATTGCATTTTGGAAAGACGTCGAAGTGGAAGGTACACCGGATGGGCGGGGCCTAGTTGAACCCACCCCTAGCCAGCGAGACACAATTACGGGATGGGAGGCACTTTGCTGGCTACTACGCCACCCACCCAAGTCCGAGCTATCCGCCGCCGACGTTCAAGCTGGCACCAATCTAACACCTTACGATTTTGAAACAGCTTGGCAACAACGAGATGTACAACGTTACGCGAAACGTTACCGTTGGACGCTCGAATGCGGCAGCTCTGATGCACCAATTCGTTTAATTCAGGCACCCGGCGGGCCAGTAAAGGTATTTTAATCGGTTTGCAGACCTACATCGCTCAGGTTGAGAGTATGGGGTGATGGTATTCTTAATAAGGTGAAATTTTTATTCAATTGTCACAAAGGATATAAATTTTACGTTTTTGCGAATTAAGATAACCATAGGTCCTTTGCCGCAAGCCAAATCAGGCGCAAAGACAGAACTGTTACACATACTTTAAATATGAAGCGAAAATGTCCTTCTCGCATTTTGTGAAGAATTTTCGCACCGATCCAATTCGCCAAGGTGGCTGCAGCCACCATTGCCAGCATTAACGGCAAATAGGGCGCCATCACAATCCCGAGTACGCCGAACGCGATTAGTTTCATGGCATGGACGGCCACCATCATGGCAGTAAATGTCGCCACGTGATTGCGGCGGTCGGGCGATACACCTGCAACAAACGGCGCGATTAATGTTCCGGTGGCGCTTACGAAGACCCCCAAAAATGTGGCGCAAAATCCAAGAATAGAAAATCGTCCTCCCTGAGTACCAACGCGCGAAAAATTTGGCATCCATGTAAGCACGATTACGAAAATCCCAAGGAATCCTTGCAGGACTGCAGTAGGCAACGAAACAAAGATATGTGCGCCGGTCACAGCCCCAATTGCGGCCCCGACGATAAATGGCAGCATGGGTTCCCGGAGTACGTAGCGCCATAAAAAAATCACGCGGCTCGCGTTTCCGCCCATCTGGACCACCGTGTGGATGGGGATCGCTGCGGTAATTGGAAACACCGAGGCGAGTGTAACCATCATCATTAAACCACCGGCGGCAGCCGTAACCACACCGACTAAAGCCGTAAAGGCAGCAAACCCAACAAAGAAGAAAAAAATTGTGGCGTCGGTGTCGGGTACACCCAGAAAATTTGGCTCCATATTGATAACCTGATCTGTACGTGGGGTTATAGCTGGTGATTTAAACGATCAGCATGATTTACGCGGCAAGGAGCCGAATTGTAAATGGAGAACCACGACCCATAACCCTTTGCTTGCCCCGAAGGAAATTAGTTCTTAGCATCCTGTAGAATAAAAAGTGAAAGTACCTAATTATGGCGAAGTCCAGAACTAAAAATCCATCGGTTAAAAGTTCATCAGTAAAAATTGAGCGACTAAGCCCTCATATCGGTGCAGAAATTTTCGGAGTCGACCTGGGGCAACCACTCGCCCGCACGGACGTCAAAAAGATCAAAGCCGCCTTTGTCGAACATGAGGTGATTGTTTTTCGCAATCAGAAACTAACACAAGCCCAATATATTGAGTTCACGGCGCAATTTGGCAAACTCACTATCCATCCGTTTGCCACGGCGCTACCCGATCATCCGGAATTGATTGTGCTAGACAACGACAAGAACAATCCACCTCTATCGACCGATCAATGGCACTCCGATGAAATGTTTCGCACCGAGCCACCTTGGGCAACGGCACTTCGTGCCACCATTGTGCCTAAAATTGGAGGAGATACTTGCTTCGCCAGCATGACATCGGCCTATGACGGCTTGCATCCCAGTGTGCAAAAGTTTTATTCAGGTTTGGAGGCGGTTAACGATTTTAAAGTATTTAGGGTCCTCTATTCCGGAACTCGAGAAGGTCGTGAACGGCTGGTGGAATTGGAAGAAAAATACCCCAACGTTACCCATCCAGTTGTCAGGGTTCATCCCATAAGCAAAAAAAAAGCAATCTATGTTAGCCCGCAGACTACTAAATATATTTCCAATGTGCGGGACTTCGAAAGCGAACACATCTTGCATATGCTATATCAACTCCCAGAAATCCCCGAATATCAGCTCCGCGTCCAATGGGAACCCAACATGATTGTGCTATGGGACAATATTTCGACTCAGCATTACGCGCCGCGTGATTTTCTGCCGCATCGCCGACAGATGGAACGCCTCACCATTAAGGGAGGCCAACCCTATGGCATCGGCGGAAATAAGAGACGCGTATCCGTGAAGATGAATGTCCGTGGCACCGATGATGATAGCTATACTGGACATCATCGAAAGGGGCTTACGCGGCCAGCCGACGTCACCCTGAAGTCGTGCTGACCCGTATGTGCTGCCAAATTCCAACTTTTGTGACGATGTCCTCAACGATTTATCTTTTAGTTCATGGCGGTGAGGATCTTGCTTAATGAATATGAAGGTCAACAAAAAGCTTTACAGACACGCTACCATTAGCCAACACATAACGTACAGGGAAGGCATGATGCTAAAAACCCTCCTCACTAAATATCACAACACAAAAAACCAACTATGAGCCTGGTTCGCAAACGGTCCGTGATCGTTGCAGGTCATCCTACCAGTGTCTCGTTGGAAGAACCATTTTGGGAGGAGTTAACAATCATCGCCCGAGCCCGTGGCCAATCAGTCAACAAGCTAATCAGTAAAGTAGACCAGCAACGAGACGGCAATTTATCCTCGGCATTACGATTGCTAGTTTTATCTGATCTGCGCCAGCGCATAAAATCGTAATTTAGCTAGTCAATTACTGTACTAGCCCCCTAGCGACTTAACTTCTCCCAAATTTGGGGGAGCAAGTCTTCTACGCGGCGCTTTCGTATCGGTCGCTGATTTTGTTTTTTCGGGACAAATTGTCGCCGACTTCCGGAGAACGCTTTGCGCATCAAAATTTTTATGCTGTGCACCCGAATGAGATCCAGAATGTGGGCCTGCAACTGATCAAACTTAAAAATTCGTTTGGGATTATCAATTGCCCCAACAGTATGCACACTAAACGGCGGAGCCTTGGGGTGATCAGTTAAGACAAAACGACTATTAAAATCCATGTGCCACAGCGGCCAATTTACAATACCAGAGGCATGCGCCTCCCCCGCCTCTGCCACCAAGTGCAAATCATCCGTTTTCAGTACGCCATTTTTGATGCGAAAGGTCGCGGACAAAGCCGAAAATTTGGTTCGCCCCTTTTTCATGGTCGTGCCGACCAACGAAAGCATATCCTCTGGCCCATCGAGTTTTTTCAGCCGATCACTCACCGCCTTAAGGTCAAAGCCTTTAATACTACCATTTTTAGTTTTGACCGATCCGGTCCCGTTCAGCGAATTAATCAGCGCATGTGGCGTCTTGCCGGAGCCCACTAATTTGATTGACAGATCCGTCACACCACCTTGGATATCCAAATGCGTGGCTGGAAACAGAGCCCTCACGACCTCTGCCTTTGCAACGTTAACTTTCCCATCTAGCGAGAGTGTGCGTTGACCATTAAATGTACCGGCCGACTTAAAGGAACCGCCGAACATCCTACCGGAAAAGTCCCTGATTGTGAGTATTCGGTCAATGAGTGTCGCTTTGATCTTCGGACGATCGATGCGGAATTGCTTGTATATGAGTGACTTAGCAATCAGCGATAACTTGGCATCAATTAGACCCAGCCCATCAAGTTTAAACGGCTCTTTAGAAAACATTTGACCCGGGTTACCGCTAGAAAGTCTCCGGCTTCGCTGAAGTTTTCTCACCTGATCGCGCCGCGCTCGCGCCCGTAAGTTTTGTCCTGTTTTACCTTTAATCCAGTGGTTTCCGGATGTCTTATTGTAAGTACCAGGCATGAAGAAATTGAGGTCGATTTCCTGGGCGTTGAGTACGGCCGTCAAACTTGGACGTGGACCTGAAGTCGACAACCGCCCAGTACCTTGAAAAGCGATATTACCAGCAGATGCGGTGAGCGCTGACAAAGTGTATTTTGCCAATTTACCTTTGACCGTCGTTTTAATGTTGAGTGGTCCAATCTTGCCCTTTTCTATGCGAAATTCTGGCGCAAACATCCGTACCATGGCGCCTCCGATTGGGTGGTGTGCCGAGACCACCATATCGAAAACTGGATCAGTTTTAACATTTGTAACTACGCCGTGAGAGTGCAACTTTCCACCGATAGCACTAATGTATAATGATGTAGAAAGGCGCTTAAGATTACCCTTCACGTGGGCGTCGAAGCGGAGCTGTCCCAGATTTTTGGCTGACACCTCCTTACCAAACATGCGAATAAAATGGGTAAGATTTCTATGGTCTGCGATCAGCTTCAAATCGATATTAGGTGCTTTTTCTAAATTAGCCGCCGTGCCTTTGAGCCTTATATTTGCACCGGTGGCGGCCAGCGTAATATTGAGTTTAACCCGATCACTATTAGCATCGGTTTTACCGCGCAATTTCAACGCGCCTAGCTTGCGGATCGCGTTATTGGGCGCAATACCAATCAGTTTGAGAAGCCCGCTTGTGTCGTGTGCATCGGCCGATACAGAACCATTAAATGTCGGTATGCCCTTAAAATTGCTCAACCTCCCAGCAATGCCGGCACTTATTCCCTCGATATTCTTAATCGAGGCCCGCTTGATATTCATTACTCCGCCAATGAGTGAGCTTTCCAGCCGCAACTCGCGGATGGGGATTTGATTGGCTTTCAAACGACCAACCCGAAGTCTGACGTTTGCATCAAAATGGTTGAGAAAAGCAAGCGGTGCTAGTGGTTTTTGGGAGGCGGTCGGAGCGGATTTGATTGAAAATTTTGTACCAAGCCGTTTAACGGCGTCTTTGCCTGTTTGGACATTTTTCTTGGATTTAGGTTGCCTTCGCGGAGGCGCATAAGCGTCAAGATCGAGACTGTCGACATTTACGGTGGCGCCAAATGCAAGTCTCTCACGCAAAGCCAATGTAATATCACCATCGATGCGCGTGGTATCAATGCTGACTTTGGCGTCCTGTACTTGTAACCGCTGATGGGTGCCTTTAATAGAGGAAGAAAACGCAAACTTACGCAATCGCGATGCTGGAACCGGGCCCACATCTTTACCCAGCCAACCCAGAAGAGCTCGTAAATTATCTGCGTGAGCATCTAATTTGCCGCTATATACTGGACGACCACCCTGCGCAAAAACCCGGCCCGACACGGAAGCCTCACCGCCGCCAGGCAGCAGCAACGATGCCTGATTGAGAGTTAAGACACCGCCAGCAAGTGCCGCCTTGATTTGAACGTTCCGCGCGTTTTGTCTGTTATAAGTAACGGCATCGATATGTGCTTCGACTGTGGCATACATATTAGGCAGGACAAACATTGGTTTCTTTTGCGTCCGGCGTTCCGAATTCGTGAAAGCGGAGCTATTTTTTTTATCTTCAACTACAACATTTTCTGTTTTCGACGCGGGTTTTGCGGACAGAGGTAACTTATTTCTACCGGTCCAGGCATCGAGATCTAGACGGCTGATACGTATTCTTGCCGCCGTGCGAAATCGTTTTTGCATCGCAAAGGAAATTGCGCCAGTCACCTGAGTACCACCAAGTTCGACAGCTATATTTTCAATGGCACCTCCCTTTTCGGTTCCCTTTATGATCGCTTTGAGTGAAAACGGCTGGGCCAAAGCGGATGAAATTGTGGTTCGGGAACCGCCCTTAGCAACAGCAATGAGTCGGCGCATATCTTTGCCCGAAATGTCCAACTTACCAGTAAATCGAGGCACATCACCTGCGAGAACTGCGCCACCTCTAAGGGTAAGTTTAGCATCTGCGGGTGGCACCCTTACATTTACCCACATGGGCAGTAGACCCGTCGGTTTGAGCTTGTCGATCACAGCATCGAGCTTGATTGGCACCCCCCTGAAAATTACATCTCCACTCGCGCGGTAGGGTCCGGTTAAAGACTCAACTCCAATTCGCATTGAAATACCTGCAACCCGTTCTTTTGTACCGTTGAGAGCATCTCGATAGATCACAGTACCGCGTCTAATATGCAACTTGCCGAGTTGTACTTCCTGGCCCAAGCCAATCGTTGTCAACGGGCCCTCGTGGGCCGAAATAGCCGACGATGGATCCATCTTTTTCTCGGTGTCGAATTCCCAATTTTTCCGACCATCTGAAAGACGCTCCAGCAAAATGACTGGTTCCAGGAGTGTGATGGCGTCGACTTCGACTTTGCCTGAAAGAAGAGGTAGTAGGCGCACATGCACATCAAGCGATTTGAGCTCAACCATTTCGGGAGCAGAGCCACCCCTAATGTTAGCAACTTTAACATTTGCCGCGGTGAGTCGGAGGCCGGGTACCACCGAAAAGTCGATATCCCCATCAATCGTGAATGAACGGCCTGTCACATTTTCAGCTTGAGCGACTATCTCTGATTTATAACTGTTCCAATTGATCAAGTTAGGCCCGATAAGGGCCGCCGCGACCAACAACAATAATATTGCGAATACGCCGAATAAAACCTTGCTCATTACCCATCTCTGCTACACCTCTCCAAAGAGGCCAGCTCAACCTACACCCAAGCTAATCCATGAATTGTGGCAAGGGAAAGGCACATCGCCTTATTATCGGCACTGGCATAATCAGCCTACATCCCTTGTATAAGTGAAACGAAAATACAGGAATAATTATGGTTTACTCCGGAATTAATTTTCCAGGATTCATCAAATTATGGGGGTCAAGCGCCTGCTTGAGTGCACGCATGACATCAAGCGCGTCGCCGTATTCGGCAGCTAAATAAGGCTGTTTACCTATGCCTACCCCGTGTTCCCCAGTACAGGTTCCCTCCATTGCGATAGCCCTTTGGATCATCCGCTCGTTGATCTCGTGTGCTGTCCGCATTTCGTCCGCTTTTTCTGGATCGATCAGCAAAACCAAATGAAAATTCCCATCCCCTACATGTCCGACGATCGGAGCCAATAATCCTGATTTGTTGATATCTTCTCGGGTATCAGAGATACACTCAGCGAGCCTTGAAATTGGCACACATACGTCGGTGGACCATGCGGTCGCACCAGGTTTGAGAGCGAGCGCCGCATAGAGCGCATCGTGACGCGCGCCCCAAAGCGAATTTCTATCCTCCGAATTTTCCGCCCATTTAAAATGGGAACCGCCAAATTCTTGTGATATCTGTTGCACTTGTTCGATCTGTTCCATGACTCCCGCATCGGATCCGTGAAATTCAAGAAACAGTGTAGGTGCGGGCGTGTAATCCAGCTTTGCATGCCGAATAGTTGCCTCCATCATGACGTCATCGAGTAGCTCAATCTTCGCCACAGGAACGCCTGATTGGATTGTCAAAATACTACAATTAACTGCGTCATCGACGGTAGGAAAGGCACACACTGCTGCAGATATTGCCTCGGGCACACCATTTAGGCGCACGGTTAACTCAGTGATGATACCAAGCGTACCTTCCGACCCTAAAAGGAGCCCTGCAAGATCGTATCCAGCAGCAGATTTCCGTGCGCGCCCACCGGTAGAAATAATGCGCCCATCCGCCATTACCGCTTTGACCCTTAGTACGTTATCGCGCATTGTACCGTAACGTACCGCGTTGGTGCCTGAAGCGCAGGTCGCGGCCATCCCACCGAGTGTCGCATCCGCGCCGGGATCGACTGTAAAGAATAACCCGGTGTCTCGAAGATCGGCATTAAGCCGCTTGCGGGTCACTCCCGCTTCAACCGTTGCGTCCATATCCTCAACGCTTACTTTGAGTATACGGTCAAGCCCCGTAAGATCGATACAGACGCCCCCTCGAATCGCCAGCACACCCCCTTCAAGTGATGAACCAACGCCGAACGGAATAATGGGGGTGCGGTGCTCAACACACAGGCGAACAATCGCTGCTATCTCTTCAGTGGTTTGGGGGAACGCAACGGCATCGGGTGGTATAGGCAGATGGTATGACTCATCTGTTCCATGAAACGTGCGTATGGCATCCGCAGTGGAGAGCCTCTCACCAAGCAAATCGCATAATTTCGTAAGAAGCGTAGAGGGTAATCCTATATGTCCCTCCATGGCCTACCCTTCTTAAATTAACCCATCGGTTTTTTTGCGGTCCCTAACGATCCGCAACGCTTCCCTAAAATAGCGGAAAAGTATCCGTGGGTTCATAACCAATACTATGGAACCAGACGAGCACAATGACCAACACATTCTTCAATCTAAGCTGCCGCATAAAAATTTGGGGCCATGAAATCAATCAATCGAACATGGCTATGCAGTCGATCTCTACATTTACACCAGTACGATGTGGGGTCCCACCGATGCATGTGCGGGTGACCTTTTCGCCTTTCATATATTCAGTGAAGGCCTCGTTAAATTTTGGGAAATCCGACGGATCGCGCAAACATATGCGCATATTGACCACATTAGCAAAAGTTGCTCCGGCTTCCGTAAGCACTCCCTCTATATTTTTCAGCGTTTGAACCGTTTGCTCCTGGATATCTTTGGAAACAATTTCACGAGTTTCAGCATCCAACGCACCCTGTCCGGATAAGAATAACATTTTGCCCCATTGTATACCCTGTGCCAGAGGCGAGGGGGTGGACTTGTCCGTAAAACCGGTTGTGGGGGTGGACGACGACGTAATGATCTGTTTTGGCATAGCAGAGCAACCCCCAACTATGGTTTGGGCATCACAGTGCCACACTTGTCACATGTACGAAATTCTTCAGAATCAAAGAAATTCTGGTATGCCTGTGAAACTGGATCGATACCATAATCTCCAACTTTGAACTGTTCTTCATGAAGAAAATTATCGCAGTTCTCACAAAACCACTGAAACCGATCAATCTCACCATCGCGCCGCTGACGCTCAATTATAAGGGCGAATGCATCTGGGGGAAAACGTGGCGAATGGGGAATGCCGGCTGCAGTAAAGATTGATGACCCCTCCTTGAGGACTGCAATATCCTCTTTCCCGTCTGTTGTCCGGTAATGCAAATTCATATCACCACGAATCATGAACATCACCTCGTCGGATGGATCAATATGGAATTCGCTGCGATATTCACGACCACGTGCGACAAAGGCCAGTGATTCACCTTCCTGCCACAGAACTTTGACGCGTCCACCAGTCTTGGCAAGCTCCTCAGCAACAGCATTCAAATCCGCTACGGGCATTGGCAACATGGTCCGGCTCCTTTGTTATCAAAGAACGATACTACCTTCTCACTGTGGCCGAACGCGCCTGTACTGGCAACGGCTATCGAATGTTCCAACCTATTTTATATACGGGTTGATTCAGAGGTGATTTCCGCGACAAACATGTGGCCCGGCGCGTGTGTAATAGCGAGCGGCGGTTTGGCTGCAATTAGCGCTTCCTGAGGCGTGACGCCACACGCCCAAAAAACCGTTACATGGTCGGGCTGCCTCGTAACTGGGCGACCATATTCGGGTGCGTCAATATCGACAATTCCCAACTCATCTGGATCTCCGGTATGAATGGGCGCGCCATGAGCCATGGGATAGTGTTTGGTCAATTCGGCGGCGCGCTCGGCGTCAGCTAACGTGAACGGCCTCATCGACACGACCATTGGACCAGCGAAGCGGCCCGCCGGTACGCACTGCTTGGTGGTCCGATACATAGGGACAATGCCGGTCTCGGCAATATGGGGCAACAGCAGGCCAGCCTTGAGAAGTGCATCTTCGGCTATAAACGAGCAGCCGAGTAGAAAAGTAACAAGATCGTCGCTCCATAGGTTGGTGATATCGGTCGGCTCACTTTCCGCGATGCCGTCGCGAAACACGCGGTAGCGCGGTAAGTCCGTACGAACGTCGGCACCGGGCGCGATGTTCTTAGGCTCAGGAATGCCCGGATCTAGGATCTCAAGCACAGGGCAAGGTTGTGGATTTTGGTCGCAGTACTCACGAAACTCTGAGGCGAATTCCTTGGGTAAGATTACCATATTAGCCTGCACATAACCGAGCGCGTGCCCTGACGTAGGCCCGTCAAAACTGCCGTCGCGGCAACCGGCGCGTAGTGCTGTAGAGGAAAGGCTATTGGTTGCGATGTTCATAGATTTACCCGTTTATTTGTAAAAGATAAGCGTTACCCAGCTATCTTAATCACCTCCCAAAATCAATCATATTGTTCAATCTCATCCCACGTATGACAGGTTGTTAGAAGGGAGTTAGTTCAGACTTGGACACAAAACAATACGGTTGCATTTCGGGGTCAACGCTACTGCAGCTAAATTCAATTTAATAGAAAAGAGAATAGGATGATTTTCAACCTCATTGATAAAAAGCTAAAAACTAGCGTTGCCTCATTATTAACATAATTGGCGTTATAAAATCGGCCCGCCGAAACGAGTACAGATTTGTTAGGACGTCCGATTTGTTGTTGGGTGAGTTGCACCATGTTAGCGTGCACCGCCATGACATGGCTTAAACGCATTTTAATTATATTGGGCATATTATTGTTAGGACCTTTAGCCATTGCGGCAGGAAAGGAGTCAACCATCACGGCTGATTGGCGAACAGCGTCACGTCAAAGTTCCGGACTAGCACCGACACCTGGCACAACCCATCAAGCGGTGGTTCAAGTCTATGCGGCACGTGCATTCTCCTGGCGCGGTCTATTTGCAATACACTCATGGATTTCCGTGAAGCCGGAAGGTGCACGACAATACACTACATACGAAGTGATGGGATGGCGCGCGTTTCACGGTGGGGATGCACTGAATATACATAATGATATCCCCGACCGCTATTGGTATGGGGCTAAGCCGGAACTACTCACTGACATACGTGGCGACACGGCCGCACAAGCCATTGAAAACATCCAATCAATAGTTGCCACCTACCCATGGAGAAGCTCCTATCGGACCTATCCCGGGCCGAACAGCAACACCTTCGTCGCCTTTATAAGTCGAAATGTTCCGGCGCTCGAATTAGATCTACCGCCGACTGCCATCGGCAAAGACTATCTCGGCAATGTAAAATTTATTGGAAAACCACCCAGTGGCCGCGGGATACAATTGTCGCTGTGGGGCCTCGCGGGGATTTTAATTTCTCCCGTCGAGGGGTTTGAATTAAACATTTTAGGGCTTTCATTAGGTGTGAACCCTGCAAATTTAGCCCTACGCCTCCCTGGCGTGGGCATGGTTAAACCATAAACGTATAAGAGTTCAGAATGGCAATCTGGGGCAAAATCTTAGGTGTCACCGCGGGGTTAATGGTGGGTGGTCCACTTGGTGCGCTCGTTGGTGGTATCGCGGGCCACGCAATTGATAAGATTAAGGTCGATAGCGACCCAGAAGATGGAGAGCCGAGCCTTTCCAAACAAACCACATTTGCTATCGCAGTTGTTGTCCTATCTGCCAAAATGGCTAAGGCCGATGGCACGGTCACACGCGATGAAATCGATGCCTTCAAAGAAATTTTTCATGTCCCACCCGACGAAGTGAAAAACGTGGGGCGTCTCTTTGATCAGGCACGTAGGGATTCGCGGGGATATGAAACCTATGCCAAACAGGTTTACCGCATTTTCCAGAACAACCCAGCAGTTCTGGAAGAGTTGTTAGGCGGACTATTTCACATCGCAAAAGCCGACGGTATCGCGCATCCAAGAGAGCTTGAATTCCTATCAAATGTATCAAACATTTTTGGGTTAAACTTAGCCATTTTTGAACGAATGAAAATCGCCCATCTAGGCGCTGACATGGACGACCCATATATCGTCTTGGGTGTCCAACATAATGCTACCGATGACGAAGTTAGGTTAGCTTGGCGTAATCTTATGCGCGAACATCACCCTGACGCGCTGGTTGCTCAGGGAATGCCCGAAGATTTTATCGAAGTAGCAACGGAAAAGGTCGCCACCATTAATGCGGCCTATGACACCATTTGCAAACAACGCGGACTCAATTAAATTCATTGGCGTGAGGACGGAGTGAAATTCACCGACGTGTTGTGTGCGTTAATCGTCATCATTGTGTGGGGCGGCAATTTCGTCGCGATGAGATTCGGCGCTCAAGAACTACCACCATATTTCCTGTTAGGAATGCGGCTCGCGATCGCATCGGCGGTGCTCCTTTGGTTTGCTAGATCGCCCCGTGGCATGATCTTTCCATTGATCTTAATCTCATCCACCTTATGTACACTGCATTTCGGACTGGCAATGATAGGAGTACAGCATATAGAGGCCGGCGCTGCTGCTATAGCGATGCAAATTACTGTACCTTTCGCAGCTTTGCTCGCTTGGCTGATATACAGGGAAAAGTTCGGTTGGTACCGCACAGCCGGAATGGTTCTTTCCTTTACGGGTATCGCGATCATTTCAGGCATGCCGCGCATCGCAATGCATTTAGAAATGTTTGTTGTTATGCTAATTTCGGCATTGTTTTTTGCCGTCGCAACTATCCAAATTAGGCGCTTGGGTAAGGTAGACTTCATGTCAATAAATGCCTGGGTATCCATATTCGGGCTTCCGCAGGCATTTTTGATTTCGTGGCTCTGCGAATCCGGGCAGATAGAAGCCCTGGAACAAGCGGATCTACGTGTATACGCCGCATTTATCTACATGGGGTTGGTGGCTAGTGTGGTGGGACAAGGACTATGGTACCGCTTAGTCCAGCGTTATCCGACAAACCAGATTATGCCGTTCACCATTCTCGTGCCAGTCGTGGGAGTAGCACTGGGCGTGCTGTTTCTCAATGAAGTTCTAAGTTGGCTACTAATATTCGGAGGCGTGCTCACGGTTTTCGGCGTCACTATCATTATATTACACCGAAGCCAATTCGGAACCGCAGAGGCCTTAGGAAATCGCAGGTCATGAACCAACACCAAGCAATTCATCACCCTTCGCCCAATGTCGGACCACGAATAGGCGGCCCCGAAATTGACATGCTAATTCTGCATTATACAGGCATGCAATCGGCACAAGAGGCGCTTTCCAGGCTTTGCGATCCAACGGCCAAAGTCAGCGCACACTATCTCATTTGCGAGAACGGCACTATTTACCAATTGGCGGAAGAAAAGGTCAGGGCATGGCATGCTGGCGTCAGCTACTGGTCAGGCGAAACGGATATCAACAGCCGTTCCATCGGTATCGAATTACAAAACCCGGGCCACGAATTCAACTATCATGCGTTTGCCGACGAACAAATGCAAACACTTACCGATCTTTGCATCGACATCTTGAGACGCCACCCCATACCCCCCGAGCGAGTTCTAGGTCATTCAGACGTTGCACCCGCACGCAAAAAAGACCCCGGTGAACTATTCGACTGGCATCATCTGGCCAAAAATAAGATAGGTCGGATACCACGGATTCTCTCGCCACCGCTCACCTTCAATG
>CAYZMI010000002.1:80903-87475 GCA_964479475.1 uncultured Rhodospirillaceae bacterium
AGCGATTTATCATTTACGCGGATAGTGCAAATAATTTCATCGCCTCTCCCAACTATTCGCGCCAACCCATTACGTTGAATAATACGAACGCTAACATTACGCAAAGTGAACCCGAGAAGGTCATCAGCAAAAAACATAACCCACCAACTCTGGGTATTTAACCTTCCTGCTCTCTCCTTTGTCTGGTTAATCCGGATGAATAATTAGAATTCAGCATTTCTTTGTAAGATTTGAACCCCAGATTTAATAATTTGTCCCAACGAATAGTATTGGTCTTGCGGTATATTAAGAGTTGAATTGCTTGACCAGTCCCGCGCGCATAGGCACATTCATCGCGTCAGACGGTCGGATGGTCGCCTTTTGCAACAGGGAAACCTGCAAAGGGAGGAAAGTCCGGGCTCCACGGAAACACGGTGCCGGGTAACTCCCGGCGGAGGCGACTCTAGGGAAAGTGCCACAGAAAGCAAACCGCCGCTTCCTGCCGCTGACCCGTTGGTGGTGGTAAACGGTAAGGGTGAAAGGGTGCGGTAAGAGCGCACCGCACCGCCGGTAACGGCGGTGGCAGGGTAAACCCCACCGGGAGCAAGATCGAATAGGGGTGGCATGTTGGGTTACGGCCCACAGGCGGGTTTTCGCGTCGCCGCCCGGGTAGATCGCGCGAGGCGTTCGGCGACGGGCGTCCCAGATGAATGACCATCCCCCGGTTATCCGGTGGACAGAACCCGGCTTACAGACCGTCTGGCGTAATCACTTATTTATCAGGCAAAATACACGTTTTTTTGGCCGAATATCCAAAATTTGCCTCAAATCAGCCCCGTAATTGCCGTACTCATGCGCGAATTTTTAATTTCAGAGTTTCAGAACAGGGTATCTGCTGAATTACGGGTGTTAAAAAACCCTGATTTTCCCTTATTTTGGCAGGCACTCCCATTGACAAGCCATGTTTTCCCATATAAACCCATATATACCCATAATTAACATAGGCTTTAGTGATAGCGCCGTTTGATAGTTCGAGCGCCGTGAGGTGAATTTAAGGGGGGTCTGCGAGTGACGTCGTTCCTGTCCACATTCGTGAACAAGGTCGACCGCAAAGGGAGGGTATCGGTCCCTGCACCTTTTCGTAACGCCCTCGCCAGTGATTCCTATCAGGGCATTATTGCATACCCTTCTTTGACCGAGCCGGCGCTAGACGGTTTCAGCCGCGCGATGCTTGAAGAACTCAACCAGCGCGAACTCGATAAAACTATGACTGAAGGGAATTTCGAACGGATCCTTCTCGGTGGCGGTACCAATATTTTAGATACCATTATGGCCATGGTGCATGAGCTGCCGTTCGATAGTGAAGGACGAATTGTTCTTCCAGCCGCACTTGCTGAAGCAGCACAGATAACTGATAAGGCGACATTTGTTGGACGGGGATCACGATTCCAAATTTGGTCACCCGATAATTTTGAAGACCATAAACGCAGTGCTGTTGCGACCTTACGATCGCGTTTGGCGGGTCCGGGGGAGAGCTCTTGACCAATACTGGCCATCGCCCCGTAATGTTAGATGAAGTTATTGGTGCTCTCGCGCCGAGTGAAGGCGCCATTTTTGTGGATGGCACATTTGGTGGCGGCGGATACAGCAGAGCCATACTAGAAGCTGCAAATTGTGACGTCTGGGGTATTGACCGCGATCCCGAAGCCTGTGCCCGTGGGACAGTAATGGCCGCAGAATTCGACAAGCGTTTGAAAATTCTTAATGGCCGTTTTAGTGAAATGGCAATTCTGCTCAAAAGCGAGAAGACTTTTGCGGTTGATGGTATTGCACTCGACCTTGGCGTCTCGTCTTTCCAAATCTCTAACGCCGCACGTGGATTTTCGTTCCGAGAGGATGGCCCTCTTGACATGCGAATGTCGCAAGAGGGGCCGAGTGCTGCCGATGTGATTAACTCGATACCCGAAGTGGTCCTCGCTGACATCATTTATCGTTATGGTGAAGAGCGCAGATCACGGAGGATTGCTCGTGCGATCGTCGCGGCCCGCGCTAAATCACCTATTACTCGTACGAGCCAACTTGCCCAAATTATAAGACAATGTTTTCCACTTGGCGCGACTAGAAAGATAACCTCGATAGACCCCGCAACTCGCACATTCCAAGCTCTCCGTATTTACGTCAATGATGAGCTTGGCGAGTTGGCACGAGGGTTGCGAGCAGCAGAATGTCTATTGCGCGCTGGAGGGAGGCTAGTGGTGGTTAGCTTCCATTCACTGGAAGATCGGCTAGTCAAATCTTATTTGCGAGAACGCGCTGGCATACAGCCTCGTGCCTCACGCCATTTACCCCACAATTCTGAGGTCGATAACCATTCACCAGACCCAAGTTTTATACTTAATTCCAGACGGGTAGCCAAACCATCAAAGCAAGAAGTGGCGGTAAACCCGCGTGCACGTTCTGCACGGTTACGTGCCGCGATGCGCACCGACGCACCGACATGGCCGAAGCAGGCAGCTACGACTGGGTTTGGGAAGAGCGGAATTACCGCATGATCAACCGCGGCACGCTAATTTGGATGTTGTTGGCTATGACCGCCGGCATTGGTCTCTTCCTTCTAAAATACGAAGTACGTGCGATGGAAGAACGGCTCGTACAAATAAAACAGAAGACCATCGGTAATCTTGAGGCGGTTCACGTACTCACAGCCGAGTGGAGTTTTCTCAATCAACCCAGACGGCTGGAAGATTTAGGTCGACGGCTCTTGGCTTTGGAACCAATGGAATCAGATCAGGCTGTAAAATTTTCCGATATTCCGGTGCGAAGCGCCCCGGGTCATAGTGAAAAACTCAGCTATAAACCGACCAAATACGTACCTCATTCTCCCGAGATCTCCCCGGCGGCCGGTCAAGGTCCCCCCCATTTAGCCACGTATAGACGTGCGCGATGACCGGCCGCCATCCTTTTTTCTCCCGCAACCGATACCGTGACCTCATGGTCACCCCCGACGTAGAACTCGGCCGTACTAGACTCCTCATAACCAGCGCATTGTTCGCAGCAGCATTTGTTGTGGTCGCTATCCGGCTGATCGATGTGACTCTTCTGGGCGAACGAAACGGTCTTAGTATATCTATTTCAACCGGCGAAGTTGTTCACAAACCCGGCCGGGCCCAAATTGTTGACCGCAACGGCGTATTACTTGCAACCAGCCTGAAGACCGCGTCACTCTACGCAAACCCACGTATCATTCCCAACGTTGAGGAGGCTGCAGGAATGCTTGCGGGGCTATTACCGGAAATTAATGAACGCGAATTACGGGCTAAACTCGCGCAGGACAAGCATTTTGTTTGGGTCCGCCGGCATATGACGCCTCAACAAAAATACGATGCCAACCGATTGGGTATACCGGGTCTCGATTTTCGAAATGAAGAACGGCGCGTATACCCAGCCGGCACGATGGCAGGACACATCTTAGGCCATACGGATATCGATGGCCGTGGATTGATGGGTATCGAGAGAAAATTTAACCGAGATTTAAAATCTAGGGGAACGCCGCTGCAGTTATCGTTGGATTCGCGCGTTCAACACACTGTGCTACAGGAGTTAAAAAACGCAATGCTGCACTTCAGTGCGGTTGGTGCTGCCGGCATCGTCATGGATGTAAATAGCGGCGAAATTATTGCAATGGTTTCCCTGCCGGAATTTGATCCTAACCACCCCGACACCAAGAACGACGAGGCGCAGTTTAACCGCGCTACTCTAGGCGTTTACGAAATGGGCTCCACATTTAAGATATTTACTACCGCAATGGCTCTGGACTCCGGAAAGGTGACGCTTCAGAGCGGGTATGATGCTACTCGCCCAATCAGGGTATCGCGATACGTTATTCGCGATTTTCATGCCAAAAGACGTTGGCTATCGGTTCCTGAGATTTTTATGTACTCATCCAATATTGGATCGGTAAAAATGGCGCGCCAAGTCGGCCCAACCGCCCAACGGTCATTCCTCCGCAAGCTGGGAATGCTCCAACCAGCTTCGCTTGAACTCGATGAAATTGGGGCACCACTTGTACCGCGGCCCTGGCGCGACATCAACGCTATGACTATTTCTTATGGTCTTGGGCTCGCAATTAGCCCCGTGCAACTGGTCGCAGGCGTAGCCGCGATGGTCAATGGCGGCGTACTTTACAAGCCAACGCTACTCAAACATACCCAAAACCGTGCTCTGATCGGAAGCCGAGTCATCAAAACACGGACTTCTGAACAAATCCGCCGGTTGCTTCGCCTCGTTGTCACGCAAGGAACAGGCAGAAAGGCGCAGGCCCCTGGCTATCTTGTAGGTGGCAAAACGGGGACTGCTAATAAGGTTGTCGGCCGAAAATATAAATCTAAAGCGGTAATATCATCGTTTATCAGCGCTTTTCCGATGAATGCGCCACGTTATGTCGTGTTCGCTATGCTAGACGAACCAAGTGGTACCGCGCAAACACACGGATATACCACAGGCGGATGGGTCGCCGCACCGATTGTCGGGAAAATTATTGCACGCATCGGCCCTTTGTTACGGGTAAAGCCAATTGACGAAGCGGCGCCATCTGTTCGGCGCATGATGTCAATCGATGTCGTCACGAAACAAACTGGGAAGCCTCGCCTTGCATCTTTCTGAATTAACAGGAGGTGATATTCAGGTCGATACAAACATTCGCGATCCAAATATTGCGGGCATGACAGCTAATTCACGCGCTGTCGAGCCGGGGTATTTATTTGTCGCACTGCCGGGTAGCCATTTCGATGGGCGAGATTTTATTGAGGACGCAATAGCCCGTGGCGCCGTTGCAATATTGGCCCCCCCAGGGACGTCACTTCCGCCGATGAAATCATCAGTTCCACTGCTGACCACACACGAGCCGCGTCGGCGGCTCGCTATTCTGGCGGCACGGTTTTATGGTGAACAGCCCAAATGGGCCGCAGCCGTCACCGGCACAAACGGCAAGACTTCCGTCGCATGGTTTACACAACAAATATGGAAAGAGTTGGGGCACCAGGTCGCGGCCATGGGAACGCTTGGCGTGACATCCTCTAATGCGCCGAAACTTCTGGGAAGCAACCTAACTACTGCCGATCCGGTAACACTCCATTGCAATCTCAAACTCCTTGCCAACAATGGAATAGATCACATTGTAATTGAAGCGTCGAGCCACGGGCTCGAACAAGCGAGGCTGGATGGCGTCAAATTCGCTGCCGGCGCATTTACGAATATATCGCACGATCATTTAGATTATCACCTAACCATGGACACCTATCGGGCAGCCAAATTACGGCTTTTCGATACCGTGTTGCCAGCCGACGCGACCGCCGTCGTGAATGCCGATTCGGATGATTATGAAATATTTTCTTCAGTAGTTCGTGCACGCGGATTAAAGCTGATCGCCTACGGCCGCAAAGCTAACGAAATTCGTTTAGATCGTCTGCATGCGTTACCTCATGGCCAGCGGTTAGGGCTCACAATCTTCGGACGCACTTACGACGTCACTCTACCGCTTCCGGGCGCATTTCAAGCCAGTAATTTGTTGTGCGCGCTGGGTCTCGCAATTGGGTCTGGCGATACTGCGGATTCTGTTGTCGAGGTTCTTCCAAATTTGGAGAGCCCACCTGGTCGGCTAGAATTAGTCGCCTGCCGCGAAAATGGCGCGACAATATATGTGGACTACGCCCACAATCCTGATGCCCTTGCCACAGTTCTTGGTGCGTTACGGGCGCATGCGTCGGCACGGCTCGTAGTTCTATTTGGTTGCGGTGGCGATCGCGACAGAGAAAAGCGTCCGCGGATGGGTGCTATCGCCAAGGATTTAGCCGACTTGATCGTTGTATCAGACGACAATCCACGCAACGAGCACGGCCCAACAATTCGTCGAGAGATCATGGCAAATTGTCCCGGCGCAACCGAGATAGCCGATCGCGCGGAAGCAATCTACTACGCAATTTCAAAGCTCCAACCCCATGATGTCTTGTTAATCGCGGGTAAAGGACATGAAACCGGACAAATAGTTGGGGATCAAATTTCGCCGTTCGACGATGCAGAGGTGGCGCGAGCGGCAGTAGACGAATTGGATAGCAAGGTCTGTTGATGGTGGAAGCTTTATGGACATCAGCCGATGTGATTTGTGCTACGGGTGGCCATAGCACAACAAATTGGTCCGCCGGAGGCGTTTCCATCGACAGTAGGTCCGTGAATAAAGAAGACCTTTTTGTCGCTATCAAGGGCCCAAATTTTGATGGGCACGACTTCGTGGCCGCAGCTATGAAAGCGGGTGCAGCGGCAGCGATCGTCAGTCGCCAACCTCAAGACGTGAATAGCTGCGAACGATTATTGATTGTCGCCAACACAATGGAAGCACTGCGGGGTCTCGCTACTTCCGCCCGGACACGGACGGGAGCGTGCATCATCGCAATAACCGGTAGCGTGGGCAAAACCGGAACAAAAGACGGGCTGCGGGAGGCACTCGCCCGACAGGGTGCAACGACCGCCAATGTCAACAGTTATAACAATCATTGGGGCGTGCCATTATCCCTGTCACGTTTACCCGCCGATGATCA
>CAYZMI010000002.1:87575-96440 GCA_964479475.1 uncultured Rhodospirillaceae bacterium
TGGCCGCTGTATCGGCCATTGGCGCCGACGTGTCCGCTGCTGCGGCTGCGCTTCAGGACTGGGAACCGAGCAGCGGCCGCGGCAAACGGCACCAGATTAATTTTGAGGGAGGCATCTTTACGCTAATCGACGAAAGCTACAATGCCAATCCAGCGTCCATGAAAGCGGCTATCAATACACTGAGGGCGTCACAACCTGGCCCCGAAGGACGGCGAATTGCAGTATTGGGAGAAATGCACGAACTAGGTGATAGGTCCACCCAATACCATATTGAAATTGCAGGTCAATTAGCTGAGTACGGGATCGACAAAGTATTCGCATGTGGCGACCACATGTCTCCCATGATCGACGCTTTGCCTCCCAACGTATCCGGCACCTATGCAGAAAATTCCGAGGCTCTAGTCGCCGAAGTGCGAAATTCGGTTAGACCCGGTGACGTATTAGTCATTAAAGGATCGTTTGGAACCCAAATGAAGAGGGTCGTCGATTCTCTACTCAACCTATCAACTTCAGCCACTACAACGCGCAAGTAAAGGGGCCAATGTAATGTTGTATCATTTGCTGTTCCCTCTAGCTGACGAAATAAGCATTTTCAACCTATTTCGATATCTAACTTTTCGCACTGGAGGAGCAGTCCTTACGGCGCTGATCATTAGTTTCCTGCTTGGTGCACCAATGATCCGTTTATTAAAAAGCCAACAAGGCGATGGGCAACCCATTCGTGACGATGGACCCGAAGGCCATCCTCTCACAAAAAAAGGTACGCCCACTATGGGTGGTTTTTTAATCCTGACCGCACTATCTACAGCGACCCTCCTTTGGGCTGATTTAACGAATCGGTATGTCTGGGCGGTTCTGTTGGTGACACTAGGTTTTGGCGGTATAGGGTTTATCGACGACTACCTAAAATTGTATCGCAACTCTTCTAAAGGTTTGTCAGGAAAAATCAAATTTCTCGCTGAAGCTTTTATTGCGTGCCTGATTGCCTGGTGGGTATTAGAGATATCTAGTTCGCCTATTTCATCCAGCCTTGCCATCCCATTTCTTAAAAATGTTTTGATCGAACTCGGCTGGTTCTTCATACCCTTTGCGGCTCTAGTGATGGTGGGTGCTTCCAATGCTGTTAACTTGACAGATGGACTGGACGGACTAGCCATCGTGCCTGCAATGATCGTCGCAGCCTGTTTCGCATTAATTGCCTATTTAGCTGGTAATTCCGTGTTTGCCGCTTATCTACAAATTCACGGGGTTCTTGGCGCCGGGGAGCTCACAGTTTTCTGCGGAGCGTTAGTCGGTGCGAGCCTTGGTTTCCTCTGGTTTAATGCGCCACCCGCAATGATATTCATGGGTGATACCGGTTCACTTTCGGTCGGTGGTGCACTAGGCGCCGTCAGTGTAATTACTAAGCACGAGTTGGTGCTTGCCATTATCGGCGGCCTATTTGTATTAGAAACCGCGTCAGTCATTGTTCAGGTAGCGTCTTTTAAGATGACCGGTCGACGCGTATTCCGCATGGCACCGCTACATCACCATTTTGAAAAGAAAGGTTGGAAGGAACCCACAATTGTCATTCGTTTTTGGATCATTGCAATGATCCTCGCCTTAATCGGGCTGTCAACACTGAAATTGAGATGACTGGCCATTGATCGATATCGCAACCCGCAAGGATAAAACACTCGCCGTCATTGGGCTCGGCGCATCAGGTCTCGCGGCTGCACGTGCCCTACAGGCTAGTGGAGCACAAGTACTTGCCTGGGATGACTGCAGCGAACAGCGAGAGGCAGCGGAGCGGAGCGGTATCCCTGTCACCCACACTTCTAACATGGCGTTCGACACCCTGCAGGCAATCATTTTATCACCTGGCATCCCCCTGCATCATGACCGACACCCCATCGTTGATCGGGCTAAAGCAGCACGTTGCCCAATCATCGGTGACATCGAACTGCTTGTGGAAGCCTGCCCGCAGGCCCGCTTTGTCGGGATCACCGGTACCAACGGAAAATCGACAACTACGACATTGCTCGGGCACATTTTGGAGACGGCTGGGATATCCGCCCAAATCGGCGGTAATTTAGGTCCGCCGGCGCTTAATTTCGAGCCACCTGAACCAGACGACGTAATCATCCTGGAATTATCATCCTATCAGCTCGATCTGATCGACCGCGCTGCCTTCGATATCGCTGTTTTATTGAACATCAGCCCGGACCACCTGGACCGGCATGGGAACATGGATAGTTATATAGCGGCCAAAAAACGTATCTTCCGGCGTCAATCAAAGGAACAGCGTGATCAGGTCGCCATTATAGGTGTGGAAGATGACGCAAGCTGTGCGGTGCGAAATGAAATAGCTGGACTAGCCGGCTGGTCGGTCATTTCCATCGCAAACCAACAATCCCCGCCACCAAGCATTTATGTAGAACAAGGTATTATCTTTGACGCTACCAACGGCACTGTACAAACGGTGTGCGATATTACCGAAATTTGTACCCTCCAAGGCAAGCATAACTCCCAAAACGCTGCGGCGGCCTACGGCGTAGCTCGGTCATTAGGATTAAAAACTTCTGAATGCGCGGAGGCCTTACCAAGCTATCCTGGATTGCCCCATAGAATGGAATTGGTTGCTACAATCAAAGATGTAACATACATCAACGATAGCAAAGCAACCAACGTAGAAGCCGCCGCCAAAGCGCTAGGCAGCTACAACGCTATTTACTGGATTGCCGGTGGTTTGGCTAAGGAAGACCACTTGGATAGCCTAAAGCCCTGGCTTTCCAATGTGCGCCACGCCTTCCTAATTGGCGAAGCCGAAGACGTATTTGCCACCGCGATAGAAAATGCGGTGCCTTATACCCGCTCCGGCGATTTAGCCGCTGCCGTGAATTATGCTCATAAAATGGCGCAGATGAACGAAGACGCGTCTGTCGTTTTACTCTCACCAGCTTGTGCTTCATTTGACCAATGGAAAAATTTTGAAGCACGCGGCGACGCCTTTCGCACTTTGGTGTTGGAGCATGCAAAGGGGCCAAACGCATGATCTCCTTCGACCGCACTGATACTTCAATCGTCGCACGATGGTGGTGGACTATCGATCGTTGGATGCTGGCCGCCGTGGGGTTGTTGCTTGTTTTCGGTGTGATACTTACGCTGGCAGCAAGCCCTCCGGTTGCTGAGCGATTAGGGTACGATTCTTATTATTTCGTACGCCGCCAGCTTTTATTCCTGCCGCTGGCAGCGATACTCCTAATATGCGTGTCACTGTTATCGCCGCGAGGCGTACGACGTCTAGCTTTATTAGTGTTCAGCGCCGCTATGCTGGCCACTGTTATGACCTTATTTCTCGGAACCGAGATAAAGGGTGCCAAGCGTTGGATTTCCTTCGCGGGATTAACCGCCCAGCCATCCGAATTTGTAAAACCCTGCTTCGCGGTTATGTCGGCCTGGCTATTTTCCCTGCAGGGTAAGAATGAGCGGCATTCCGGCCGTCTTAGTTCCATTTTACTATATAGCCTGGTGATCGCATTGTTGCTCATGCAACCTGACGTCGGGATGACTGTTGTGGTGTCGGCTGTCTGGTTCACCCAATTCTTTTTGGCAGGCCTCCCGTTCATTGGCGTGGGGTTATTAATTGCAGCCGGTGTCGCTGCTTGTATTGCCTCCTATTTTTTATTTCCACATGTCGCCAGCCGAATTGATCGATTTATCGATCCGGGATCAGGCGACAACTACCAAGTAACCCGGTCAATGGAAGCTTTCACTAAGGGGGGAGCGTTCGGCCGCGGGCCAGGCGAAGGATCGGTAAAATCAGTACTCCCCGATGCGCATACTGACTTTGTATTTGCAGTTGCTGGCGAGGAGTTGGGTCTGATCGCATGTCTGATTTTGGTGGGACTATTCGCATTTGTCGTATTGCGCGGATTTGGTCAAGTGATCAAAGAAACCAATCTGTTTGTGTTACTGGCCGCCACCGGCTTGCTCGTGCAGTTCGGCCTACAAGCATTAGTAAATATGGGGTCAACCCTCCGGCTCATGCCAACAAAGGGCATGACGCTTCCGTTTATTAGTTATGGTGGCTCTTCATTATTAGCCATCGCGCTTTGTATCGGCATGGTGCTCGCTTTAACACGGCGACGCGTCGGTCAGGAACAGTCTCCATGATAACACGAGGTATCATTGTACTTGCCGCCGGCGGCACGGGAGGTCACGTATTCCCGGCCCAAGCTCTCGCAGAATCATTGGCGTCGCGAGGTTGGGGTATCGCGCTACTGACTGACATGCGTGGTACGGGTTTTGGTGAGGCCGCCCAAAGTCTGGAGACCTATCGCATCCGAGCCGAGGGAATTGGGGGTGGCGCTTGGAACAAAATCAAAGGGCTAGCGCTAATAGGACTAGGCTACCTACAGGCCAGACGATTGCTACGCCGCCTGGCCCCGTCCGCCGCGGTCGGCTTTGGAGGATATCCTTCGTTGCCGACTATGTGGGCTGCAACTTCAGCGCGCATACCGACAATAATCCATGAACAAAACGCTATTTTGGGACGTGCCAATCGTATACTTGCAGGGCGCGTAGACCAAATTGCCACCTCTTTCACCCCGAAGATCGTGGTAACCGAAAAGAATTGTGAGAAAGCAATTTTGACGGGTAACCCGGTGCGTGCCGCCGTCAAAGACATCGCAACCCGCGCCTATCCGAGGCGAGAATCGGTAAATACACCCTTCAATCTCTTGGTCTTCGGCGGTAGCCAAGGTGCACGTATTCTCAGCGCCGTGGTGCCGGCAGCGGTTGCGGGTTTGCCCACTCAGACAAGGCGGTTGATTAACGTCGTACAACAATGCCGACCGGAAGATATCGACCGGACTCGACTTTCTTACGAAGATGCTTCGGTCAAAGCCGAACTTAAGACATTTTTCAAGGACATGCCTCACCGATTGTCCGATGCACATCTAGTTATTGCACGCAGCGGCGCCTCAACTATAGCCGAAATCACAACTGCCGGCCGTCCTATTATCATGGTGCCTTACAAACGCGCTTTGGACGACCACCAAACCGCGAATGCGCGAGCAATAAGCCGAATTAGTGGCGGTTGGATCATTCCGGAAGACCAATTAACCGCGGCAGCGTTAGCAGACAAACTACAGAACTGTTTGGTAGACCCTGACCTTCTAGCGCAAACTGCTGATCGAGCGCGCAACGCGGGGCATCCTGAAGCTGCCGAACGGCTCGCTGATCTAACCGACGCGTTGGCCCGCCAAGGACAAAAGGTCTGGACACCAAAAGAGAATGAAGAGGCGTCATGAGAACGTTGCCTCTTTCCATCGGAACCATCCACTTCTGCGGAATTGGCGGAATTGGCATGAGCGGTATTGCTGAAGTGCTACACAATCTCGGCTACTCAGTCCAAGGCAGCGACATTGCAGAAACCGCCAACGTCAAACGGCTTATGGAGCTCGGCATCAAAATTTTTGTCGGCCATGACGTTGACAATCTCCGCGAAGCCGCCGTTTTTGTTATCTCCTCAGCGATCAGGCAAGACAACCCGGAACTGATCGCCGCGCGACAACGCTTGATCCCAGTGGTGCGGAGAGCCGAGATGCTGGCCGAACTGATGAGATTCAAATGGGCAATTGCGGTGGGTGGCACTCACGGAAAAACAACCACAACTTCGCTGATCGCAGCTATGCTCGAGACGGCAGATTACGATCCGACAGTGATAAACGGCGGCATCATCAACGCTTACGGGACAAACGCGCGATTGGGCGGCGGCGATTGGATCGTTGTGGAAGCAGACGAATCCGACGGGACTTTCGTCAAGCTGCCCGCAACCATCGCGGTGGTAACCAACATGGATCCAGAACACTTGGGGTTTTATGGATCTTTCGATGGCTTGCGGAAGGCCTTCGTTTCGTTCGTGGAAAATATCCCGTTCTATGGCCTCGCCGTCCTGTGTATCGATCATCCGGAGGTACAAGCGCTCATCCCGCAGGTTTCGGATCGGCGGGTCGTTACT
Organism: uncultured Rhodospirillaceae bacterium; assembly: GCA_964479475.1. Lineage (GTDB taxonomy): Bacteria > Pseudomonadota > Alphaproteobacteria > MPNO01 > UBA2964 > JAQBTY01. Next base: position 93,580 of record CAYZMI010000002.1, read on the forward strand.
TATGGTATGAACCCACAAGCCGATATTCGCGCTGAAAATTTATCGATGAACGCCTCCGGTTCGCTATACGACGTGGTTTTTTCGGGCCGAACAGCACTTTCAGGTGAACGTCTGGACCGAATAAAATTGCCTATGGCCGGGCAACACAATGTACAAAATTCTCTTGCGGCTATTGCGATCGCGCAGGAAATGGGCATCGCGCCCCAGATAATCAAAAATGGTTTGGCAGACTTCTCCGGTGTTAAACGCCGCTTCACCGTTACTGGAATTTCGAACGGCATCATCGTAATCGACGATTACGGGCATCACCCGGTGGAGATTGCCGCTGTGTTATCAGCTGCTCGTGCTAGCAGCCTCAAAAAGGTTATCGCGATCGTACAACCCCACCGTTATAGCCGTTTACGTGATTTATTCGAAGAATTCTGCACCTGCTTCAATGACGCGGACACGGTTATCGTGGCCAAAGTTTATCCCGCGGGGGAAGAACCAATCGCAGGCTTCCACCGCGATGCGCTGGTGGATGGATTGCGGGCTCACGGACATCGGGACGTCATACCGCTGGATTTTCCAGAAGACCTGCCACAACTGGTCGCAGACAAATCGGAAAGCGGCGACTACGTCATTTGCTTGGGCGCGGGCAACATTACCGCGTGGGCCAATTCATTACCGTCAGATTTGCTCAAGCTAATGGACGAAGAGGGCAATTCCTCGGAGGCGGCGCTGTGAAAGCAACTCACCGAACACGGCCTTTGATCAACCGACTACCACCCGTGCGAGGCCAAATGACGGAAAATGCCCCAATTTCACGCACCACTTGGCTTCGTGTGGGAGGACCAGCTGAAGTATTATTTGAGCCTGCTGATCGGGATGATTTGGCCGCATTTTTATCCGAGAAACCGCCAGAAATAGGTATTACCGTGATCGGAGTAGGCTCCAACTTGCTGGTGCGTGATGGGGGTATTCCGGATGTCACTATCAAATTGGGACGAGCTTTTGCACGTATAGAAATATTACGTGGCGCTGTGACCGCCGGTGCCGGTGCGTTAGATATCACCGTGTCGCGTACTGCACGTGACGCAGGCTTAGGTGGGTTAGAGTTCCTGAGCGGCATACCCGGTAACATCGGTGGTGCGCTTCGGATGAATGCCGGAGCATACGGTCGCGAGCTCAAGGACGTGCTAACCACTGCCGAGGCACTATCGGGGGACGGGCAGCTTCATGAAGCTAACGTAGATTCCCTCTGTTTCGGATATCGGGCCTGCGGCGCGCCGAAAGATTGGATTTTTACGCAAGCAATTTTGCGCGCAGAACCAGAACCTCCTCACGTTATCACCGCGCGCATGGAGGAGATCGGCATATCCCGTGAAACAACACAGCCTATCCGTAAGCGGACCGGCGGCAGCACGTTCAAAAACCCGTCGAATATTAAAGCTTGGCAACTCATTGACGCCGCTGGTTGCCGGGGAATGCGGCGCGGCGGTGCGGAGGTCTCTGACGTTCATTCAAATTTTCTGATCAATACCGGCCACTCTACCGCGGCAGACGTCGAAACATTGGGCGAGGAGGTGCGTAAGCGGGTACGTGATTCATCTGGTATCTTACTCGAGTGGGAGATCAGGCGTGTGGGCGTGCCCGCCGTTAGGGCCCACAGGAGCCTGTCATGACCCGGGCAAACAAACATGTCGTCGTCTTGATGGGCGGAATTTCCTATGAACGCGAAATATCACTAATTTCAGGCGAGGCTGTGGCAACGGCACTTATCGAAGCCGGATACAACGCGATTGCCGTTGACATCCGCGATGATGTCTTGGCAGTCCTGGATGCGCTAACACCGGCGCCTGGCGTAATATTCAACGCACTACACGGTCGATATGGCGAGGACGGTTGCATCCAAGGACTGCTTGAGTTGCTTCACATCCCTTACACGCATTCTGGTGTGCTGGCATCAGCGTTGGCCATGAACAAGCCTATGGCAAAGCGTTTGTTCGAAACGGTTGACATCCCCTGCGCGCAACATGTCATAGCAACCCGGGATTCAGTCTTGAAGAGAGACGTCCTGCCGCGCCCCTATGTTATCAAGCCGTTAAATGAAGGCTCTAGCGTCGGGGTCAAAATTGTACAAAAGGACACGGATCTCCCTGCTTTGTCGCCGGAAACATGGCCATTTGGCAACGAGGTCATGGTGGAGAAATTTGTACCGGGTCGAGAACTAACGGTCGCGGTAATGGGTCATCGCGCACTTGGCGTCACCGAATTACGAATGGACGATGGGTTTTACGATTACAAAGCTAAATACACCAAGGGGTCAACAGCCCATATGGTTCCGGCACCAGTGCCGCAGACCATATATCAAGCAGCTATCAATCATGCCTTGGCAGCACATGAAATTTTGGGTTGCCGAGGTGTGACAAGAGCCGACTTGCGCTACGACGACACTCTACACGACCCAGGGGATCTTTATTTGCTGGAAATCAACACTCAACCCGGCATGACACCCCTTTCCCTCGTTCCTGAACTCGCAAGTCACGCCGGTATCAGTTTCGTGGAACTCGTCACATGGATGGTGGAGAACGCAGCATGCGATGGATGATTTGGAAATCAGACAAGATCAAAATACGTCATAGGTCCACCGCCAACCGTAAAGTGCGTCGCCGACCCTTTGCCCCCCGTTGGCTACGTCCGACTGCAATAACCATCGCAGCCATCTGGTCCCTAGGATTGATATTTGGTGTACCCGTTTGGCTATGGCACAGCGGCTTGATTGAGCGGACTTCCGATCAGCTATGGAAAAGCTCCATGCGACAATCGGTCCGGCTAGGTCTTTCTATTCAAGACATCCGTCTCGAAGGACGAAATTTCTC
>CAYZMI010000002.1:96540-109134 GCA_964479475.1 uncultured Rhodospirillaceae bacterium
ACGCTATTCGCTATGTTAGATAGCGAACCGGAACTCGCACAATATGTCACCGGTGCCGTTTGGGTTGGTGCCCGGCGCTGGAATGTGCGCCTAAAACCGGGCGTCCGAATCCAATTGCCAGAAACGGATCCGCATATCGCGTGGCACCGGTTGGCGCGCCTCAACATGCAGCACAAATTGTTATCGCGTGATGTCAAAACAATCGACTTACGCTTGCCTGATCGGCTAATCCTCGAGCCCGGCGCGCTGGGCCATAAGCATAGAAACGACAAGGGTCGACGGACATAAACCGACGTGTGTAGGAGTAAACCTAGTGGAGCAACTGTAAAGTGGCGAGAACGAGAACAGGTATAGTTGCAGCCTTAGACATCGGGACGACAAAGGTCTGTTGTCTTATTGCACATGCTCATGGCGATGGCGCAATCCGTATTGTCGGTATAGGGCATCATGCGTCAAAAGGGATTCGCGGTGGCGCCGTGATTGATATGGATGCTGCACAAAACACAATCCTTACCGCAATCAGCGCAGCTGAAGAACTCGCTGGCGATCGAATTCGGGATGTAATCATCAACGTATCTGGAGGTAATTTATGTTCCCAAACCTACAGTGTAGAAACGCCAGTTTTGGGAGGTGAAATTACCGAATCCGATTTGCATCATGTTCTGCTTCAGGGCAAATCGGCAGAACAACCGACTGATCGCGAACTGCTCCATTGCATCCCCGTAGGCTACAAAATTGATGCGACCAAGGGAATACGAGACCCCCGGGGAATGTACGCCGAAATGTTGGGTGTTGATATGCATATTGTAACTGCGCGCACCGGGGCACTTAGAAACGTCACAACCTGCGTACAGCGTTGTCATCTGGATATTGAAGCGGTTGTCGCCGCACCGTACGCCTCGGGCCTATCTTGTCTCGTGGAAGATGAAATAGACCTCGGTGTCACTTTGATTGATATGGGTGGCGGAACTACAACTATCGCCGTGTTTTATAATGGCGAGGTAGTCCATACGGACTCAATCCCTGTCGGCGGGTACCATGTCACCAGCGATATCGCCCGCGGGCTCTCGACGCCCCTCGCAAACGCTGAACGAATGAAAACGCTTTATGGTAGCACACTGCCCTCGCCAGCCGACGAGCGCGAACTCATAGATGTGCCATTGATTGGCGAAGAACCGTCCAATCACCCGAACCATGTTCCCCGTTCCTTGCTCAACGGCATCATTCGGCCCCGCTTGGAAGAAACATTTGAAATGGTTCGTAGCCAACTGGAAATAACAAATATGGACCGCTTGGCGGGCCGACGTCTGGTGTTAACCGGTGGAGCAAGCCAGCTACAAGGTGTGAGAGAACTTGCAGCGCTAATGCTCGAAAAGCAGGTTCGCATTGGCCGGCCTATGCGCATTAGCGGCTTACCAGAAGCGACTAGTGGACCTGCATTTTCAACCGGGACAGGCTTGTTACGGTTTGCCACCGACAAAAGCACCAACGTCCACGATCATACTGAGGCCGTCCCCACGGGCAGCCCATTTAATAGATTTGGCCAATGGTTGAGGGGGAATTTTACTTGATGCCCCTCAACAGAATGATCCTATTACACCGTGTCCAAAGCACGGTCCAAACGACCCGCTGGAGGTTAACCGGCGGTACTACACCTGCACACATTATGTTCAAGTTTGGAGGCTAGAATGACTCTTACCTTTACCGCTCCAGAAGCGGACGACCAGCTAAAACCGAGAATCACTGTCGTTGGGGTCGGCGGCGCAGGCGGAAACGCAGTTAACAATATGATTGTTAAAGAACTAGACGGCGTCGATTTCGTTGTCGCAAATACGGATGCACAAGCAATTTCGCAATCCCACGCGGAACGCCGCATTCAGCTGGGTCGCTCAATTACACATGGCCTAGGCGCGGGTGCCCGCCCAGATATGGGGCGCGCCGCAGCGGAAGAGGCTATCGAAGATATTGCGGAGTTTCTCTCCGGTTCACACATGGTCTTTATCGCCGCCGGAATGGGCGGTGGAACCGGAACTGGAGCAGCACCGGTGATCGCACGTTTAGCCCGTGAACAGGGTATGTTGACAGTTGGCGTCGTCACTAAACCATTCCAATTTGAAGGTAGTAACCGCATGAGAATCTCGGAGGCGGGTATCGAGGAGATGCAGCAATTCGTCGATACTTTAATAGTCATCCCAAATCAAAATCTATTTCGAATAGCTAATGAGAAAACAACATTTGCCGATGCATTCGCCATGGCAGATGACGTGTTGCACTCCGGTGTGCGTGGGGTGACCGATCTGATGGTTGTCCCTGGTCTAATCAATCTCGATTTCGCAGATATTCGAAGCGTTATGTGCGAAATGGGGAAGGCCATGATGGGTACCGGCGAAGCCGAAGGAGAAGAACGAGCTCGCCTTGCTGCAGAGGCGGCCATATCAAACCCACTATTGGATGACGTTTCCATGAAAGGTGCCCGAGGTGTCCTAATTAATATTACAGGGGGCCCGGACATGACACTATTTGAAGTGGACGAAGCCGCGAACAGAATTGGCGAAGAAGTTGACGCGGACGCAAATATCATTTTTGGCTCAGCTCTCGATGCAGCGTTGGAAGGCCAACTCCGAGTTTCGGTGGTAGCCACCGGGATCGACGTCAATGTCAACACACAACCTCGTCCAGTTCTCCGAGTTTTGGAAGACCCGGCGGCTAAACCTGTCGTAACACCTACTTCAGCTGCGACACCAGTAGCACTGACTTTACCTGCAGGCTTAGTAACAACCGGCGCTACCGCTATGGCGCTCGAGGAGCCAGTATCTGATCTCGATATACCATCGGCACAAATACAAATCGCACCAATCGCAGGGGAAAATTTGGCGATCACCCCGGGCATAGCCGAACAAACACCGGAGGAATTAGTTGAACCCGCTTCGGTGGAGATGCCACAACAAAGCGAGTTGCAAATTAACGCAGCGCCATCTGAAACACTCACACCCAAGTCATCGGATGAACTATTCATACCACCACCTCCGGTCGAGCCCATAAAATCTACTGAGGACATGAAAGCACCCGATCCATTCCGAGAAGCGGAAATGCTAAATGCCGCACAACCTAACGAAAAAAAGAAAGGACCTAACCTATTTCAACGCATGGCCAAAAGTAGCTGGAACAAAAAACAAGAAAGTGATGGGCCTAAGTTATCAGAAATAAAAGAGAAACTAGAATCAGCTACAACTTCAACTGAACCTGAAATGCCATCGAAACCAACAATTGAGCCCAAACCGGAAACGGCGACCCAGCTCGATCAAACCCCAGCGGAGGCCCCTCCCGTAGACAAACCACCTGTCTCGTCGCAAGGCACCCCAGTTGCATCACTCCAAAACAGTTTGCCCACAGAACGGGCTGAGGAAGACCTTCTGGACATTCCGGCCTTCCTGCGGCGCCAGGCCAATTGAAGGCTTAAGACCCTGCAAAGTTAGGCCGTAACATTCTGTAACAATTGTTGATTCGCAAGCTTCGGGAGAAATTGGTACTTCTCTATCGGAGCTTGCGAAAATTCACCAGAGAAATACAGAAGTTGAAAGCATCCACATAAACGATAATCAGTTCGGATAGCGCAGTAAGGAATTAGAGTTCGGTGCAGAACGTAGTAAATGTATTAGGAGCAACCGGCGCGACGGAAACTCCGGCGATCCTGCAAAAAACACTTAAATCATCAATCGGTTGTTCCGGCATAGGTCTTCATTCGGGACGCAACGTGTCAATGACACTTCATCCAGCAGAGGCTGACACAGGAATCGTTTTTGTACGAAACGATATCGGTGGGGACGCAGGCACGATTACCGCTGCTTGGTACAATGTTGTTGATACACGACTAGCGACGACAATCGGAAATGATGACGGGATGAAAATTTCGACAATTGAGCATTTGATGGCAGCCCTTGCTGGGTGTGGAATTGACAATGCAATTGTCGAAATTGATGCACCTGAAGTCCCAGTTATGGACGGTAGTGCAGCACCTTTTGTCTTCCTCGTAGAGTGTGCGGGAGTTCAAGAGCAAAATGCCTCTCGCTTAGCGATTAAAGTTGAAAAGACACTCACAGTTGGCGACGATCATAAATATCTGTCTGTCAGGCCCGCGGCGGAGTTTTCAGTATCATTCGAAATCGATTTCGACGGTTCCCCCATGGCGCAGCAACATTTAGCTTTGCGTCTAGTAAACGGTACCTTCAAAACGGATATCGCGCGCGCACGAACTTTTGGATTCGCCCATGAGGTAGAAGCGCTACGTAAAGCAGGGTTGGCATTAGGCGGCTCGCTCGACAATGCCGTCGTAATCAGCGAAAACCAAGTTATGAATGGCGATGGTCTGCGCTATAGCGACGAGTTTGTACGACACAAAATTCTGGATTGCGTGGGCGATCTTTATCTTGCTGGCGCACCAATTATAGGAGCAGTAGAGGCATTGCGATCAGGTCACGCCTTAAACCATGACATGCTATCTTGCCTATTTTCAAACCAAGATGCTTGGTCTTTCGTCGAGTTGACTGACGCCCTAGTGCCTGGCACCTCACATATGGAAATGGATGCTCCAATAATGTCGCACGCCTAAATTTCACGCTATTTTTAAACTGCCCATTCCATCAAACAGGTTATTTGCATGTCTAGCGGGAAAGCCCTTGGGCATGTTATATAGTTCTTGAAAACTGCGACAAACTGTAATTTACAGAGAAGCTGAAACTGCAAAGACGGATCGAATGGACATGTTTGACGCGAAAATGCGCAAGCTGTTTCTGGTATTGGCCATTGCAAGCTTTATCGGTGCCTGCTCGGCAAATAATGATCCCAATGAAGAGTATGTAGAGCGCCCAGTCAATGTTCTCTACAACGAAGCTGTTAATGCGCTGGAATTCGAAAATTTCGCACAAGCAGCCAAGCTATTCGATGAGGTTGAGCGTCAACACCCTTATTCACTGTGGGCCACCAAAGCACAGCTCATGGCCGGATATGCAAATTACGAGGATAACAATTACGTAGACGCGCTAATCTCATTGAACCGTTTTATCCGGCTCCACCCAGGTAACAAAGATGTTCCTTACGCCTATTATCTTAAGGCGCTGAGCTACTATGAACAAATCAGTGACGTTTCTCGGGATCAAGAAATCACTCGCAAGGCGCGTGCGTCTTTGCGTGAGGTTATCCGCCGGTTTCCAAGCACAAAATATTCGCGCGATGCGGAGCTTAAACTCGATTTAACGCTCGATCACCTCGCTGGCAAAGAGATGGCAATTGGACGCTGGTATCTGCGGAAGAGCGAGTACTTGGCGGCGATTAATCGTTTTCGCCAGGTCGTGAACAATTTTCAGACCACATCACACATCCCGGAAGCATTACACCGGCTTTCGGAGGCCTATACTGCTTTGGGCCTAACGGAAGAAGCTTACCAGGTGGCATCCGTTCTGGGACACAATTACCCTGGAAGCGCATGGTATATCGACAGCTATGCGCTAATAACAGGAGAAGATTTACGAAAGAAACAACCAAAAAAGGGGTTCTTCGCAAGAACCTGGTCCAAGATTTTTTGATCTCGAATGCTTGTTTCACTATCCATCGGTAATGTGGTGCTAATTGAGTCTATCGACCTTACCTTTGGGTCGGGTCTTTGTGTTTTGACAGGCGAAACAGGTGCCGGGAAGTCCATATTATTAGATTCCTTAGGGCTCGCGTTGGGTATGCGAGCCAGTGCCAACCTAGTGCGAGGTGCAAACGACGGCCTCAGCGCGGTTGTTAATGCGACCTTTATACCCGACACAGCTGGCAAATGTTTTGACCTTATGACCACTCACGGGCTAAATATTCCGGAAGTTGGTGAACCGATTATTCTGCGCCGATCCGTTGACGCTGCTGGGAAAAGCCGAGCTTTTGTCAATGATCAGCCGATCAGCGCATCTCTATTACGCCAACTGGGTAATGCTCTTGTAGAAATAGAAAGCCAATTCGCAACACAGGGGCTGATGGATAACTCCAGCCACATGGACGCGCTGGACGATTTCGCTGGCCTAGACGAATTACTCACCAAAGTAGGTGCATCATACAATGCTTATAAAGAAGCCCAAGCTGCATTAAACGAAGCCACAGTTCTTACGACCAAAGTGCAAGAAGAAGAGGAATTTCTCCGGCATGCCGTCGATGAACTCTCCTCGCTCGACCCGCTACCACATGAGGAATCACAACTAGCAGAAAAACGGGCGTTTTTAATGCACGGGGAAAAGCTCATTGAAGCGATGGACACTGCCGATAAAACACTTACTTCTGGTGAAGGTGTCGAAAGTCAAATTAGCACCGCAATACGGCTGCTGGATCGCCACACAGATGCGTCACAAGGTCGTTTTAAACCAATCCTGGAAGCGCTGGAGCGAACCCAAGAAGGGATCGTGGAAACGCTAACGCTGCTTGGACGTGCGATGGCAGATGCAGAACCGGATCCCCAGAAGTTAGAAGATTGCGAGGAACGCCTGTTTGCATTGCGTGCAGCGGCGCGCAAATATAATGTGCCGGTTGCCGAGCTGACACAATTGGGCTTCCAATTGGAAAAACAGCTTTCGTCGGTAAAAGACAACGAAACAGCCTTACAAAATAAGAAAGAAGATCGGGAGAGGGCGAAGGCTAATTATGTAGAAGGTGCGAAGGAACTTAGCCGAAAAAGAAAGAAGGCCGCACGCGAACTTGACAAAGCAGTTGCAATAGAACTACCGCCTTTGCGTCTCGAGAAAGCTAAATTCACCACCTTGTTTGAGAAACGAACAGAAGCTGAATGGGGCCCTAAAGGTATTGATCAAGTTCGTTTTGAGGTTAGTACAGTACCTGGCATGCCGTGTGGGCCGCTCGGCCGCATAGCATCTGGGGGAGAACTTGCTCGTTTTTTATTAGCCCTCAAGGTGGTATTGCATCAGGCTAACGCCGTGGAGACTTTAGTCTTCGACGAGGTAGACTCCGGTGTGGGCGGCGCGATTGCATCAGCGGTTGGGGAGCGCCTTGCACGCTTGGCAAAAAACGCTCAGGTCTTGGTTATTACTCACTCGCCGCAAGTCGCTGCATTTGGCGCTCATCACCTACGAGTAGCCAAAAAAGACGATGGAAAGAAAATTATTACTATTGTCGAGGATCTAGACGTTTCAGACCGACGAGAAGAAATTGCACGCATGCTGGCGGGTGCCGAGATTACCGAAGAGGCGCGGGCGGCGGCCGATAGCTTACTTGATGAACGCCATAGATGACCGTATCAATGACTGGATTTAAACTAATTGTCCCTGTCAATAATTTGACACAAGCCCAAGCGAAAACTGAACTCAAACGGTTAGCAAAGGAGATCGCAGAAAACGACCAACGCTATTATCAAGAAGACGCGCCGACTATTTCGGATGCAGATTACGACGCGTTGCGACGCCATAACGATGCGATTGAAGCGCGTTTCCCTAGTCTACTGAGGGAAGATAGCCCAAGCCGCCGTGTTGGAGCAGCCCCAACATCCGGCTTTTCCAAGGTGGCCCACGTGGTACCTATGCTTTCCCTGGGCAATGCTTTCGATAGCGGCGACGTCGCGGATTTTTTCTCCAGAATTGGTCGATTCTTGGGATTACCCAAGGATGAGATAATTAATGTGATCGCCGAACCCAAAATCGATGGTCTATCCATATCGCTACGTTACGAAAAGGGTAAATTCGTACTTGGTGCAACAAGAGGGGACGGTACCACCGGCGAAAACGTCACTGCTAACCTAGAAACAATTTCTGAAATTCCGAGAGTACTCCGAGGCCGGGCACCCGACGTTCTCGAAATTCGCGGCGAAGTTTATTTGAGTCACGAAGCATTTGCAGCAATCAACAAAAAAAGAAAGGCGGCCGGCGACGCGGTATTCGCCAATCCACGCAACGCCGCGGCTGGATCATTGCGCCAGTTGGATACTTCAATCACCGCCGAACGGCCACTTCAAATGTTCTGTTATGCCTGGGGCGAAGTTAGCGAGATGCCCGTTAGCACGCAGTCCGAATTTTTAGACCGCCTAAAAGGTTGGGGATTTTCAATCAACCCGCTCGCCGAAACCTGCCAGGGCGTGGACGCCGCTCTGGCTAAATATTCCGAGATTAACGAGCTGCGACCGGAACTTGCTTATGACATTGATGGCGTGGTGTACAAGGTTGACCGGTTGGATTGGCAACAACGCTTGGGCTTCGTCAGCCGTGCGCCGCGCTGGGCAATTGCCCATAAATTTCCTGCAGAAAAAGTACAAACAGTTCTAAAAGAAATCACTATTCAGGTGGGACGCACCGGCGCACTTACGCCGGTCGGTAACTTAATTCCCGTAACCGTGGGTGGCGTAGTAGTAAGTCGAACGACCCTGCATAACGCTGATGAAATCAAGCGTAAAGATATCCGCGAAGGCGATACTGTGGTCATTCAACGTGCCGGTGATGTCATACCCCAAGTGGTGAAAGTTGTTCTGGACAGACGTCCAAAACATACCGAGCCTTTCGACTTCCCTGCCCTTTGCCCATGCGAATTGCAAACGCCGACCCATCGTAAAGCTGGAGAAGCGGTTACACGCTGCACGGGCGAATTGGCGTGCCCGTATCAACGGGTCGAGAGGTTGAGGCATTTTGTAAGCCGTGATGCGTTCGACATCGAAGGTCTTGGCGAAAAACAAATTAGTACTTTCTTCGAACGTGGTTGGGTTAATTCGCCAGCAGATATTTTCGATCTCCAAACCAATGACGAGCAACGCAAAATCAGGTTGAAAGAAGAGGAAGGTTGGGGCGAAAAGTCTGCGATCAATTTGTTTGCCGCAATCGAGACACGACGTACGATATCGCTCGACCGGCTGATTTATGCACTGGGCATTCACCAAATTGGGCAAGCCACTGCCAAACAGCTTGCGCGCCATTATGTAACCTTCGAACAATGGCGCGATGCCATGCTACTTGTTACTGCGGAACGTAATCAGAACCGATCAGAATTCAAAAAACCCGAAAATATTGGAGAAGGTTATGCGCAACTGTGTGGCATCGATGGCATTGGACTAAGCATGGCAGACGACATTGCGGCATTTTTCGATGAGCCTTACAACGTTTCAATTATAGAAGCATTAGGTAATCGCTTGACCATCGAAATTACCGCACAACCTAACTCTTCAAATTCGATGTTTTCAGGAAAATCAGTGGTTTTTACTGGAGCGCTGGAGACTATGACCCGCGCAGAAGCCAAAGCCAGGGCTGAGGCGCTCGGCGCAAAGGTATCGGGTTCGGTTTCCAAAAAAACAGATTATTTAGTGATCGGTGCCGATCCCGGCTCCAAGGCCAAAAAAGCACAGAATTTAGGTGTCTCTATTCTGAGCGAACAGGAATGGCGCAAACTAATAACGGATTAATATTCATTTAGATTGAAGGCGCAAACCCAGCCAGGTCGCAGGAAGCGATAGAGAAATCCACACCACGCAGATCGTGGCAATAGTGTCAATTGAAACAGCGATGTCGATCAACCATCCGAAGAGAACCGGAGAGACTGCTGTGCCGATTACTGAAACGCCCGAAACAAACCCACGAATTGCACCCAAATGACGCACCCCATAGGCTTCCGCCCAGAATGCGCTGGTCACCGAACGATGCATACCACTGGTGATGCCTGACAGAACAAACCAAATTAACACAGTGATTGGATGATCCATGACGGCAAGGGATAAAATGCCCAGACCCATGGGCACCAAATACAGCGTGATCAAACGATGGGCGCTAAATCGGTCGATCATTGGACCGACAGCTATACCCGAAACAACGCTAGACGCCGAATAAGCGGCGAAACAGGCTGCAAACCAAGTAAGATCCCAACCTTTGGTTTCAATCATGTGTATTTGGTGGAACATTAGTCCTGTCATTAACATGCCAGGCGCAATTACATTGCTCATCACTAAATAAAACGTGGGTTGATGCAATACTTCTCGCAGCATCCATTGCCGGCCGCTGGTCGACGTTTCACTATCATCTTGGTCGGAAACGAAAAGACGCTCTTTAAGTGCAAAATCCCGCTCCCTCTGGCCCCTGAGTAAAATCAAAATGACCGGCAACATCACGCAAATGAGAACAGCGGCATACCACCACCAAGCGCCACGCCATCCACAGCACGCAATCACCAATACCACAAGCATCGGAAAACCTGCCTGCCCAACTGCGTGACCCTGGTTCGCCACACTCAGTGCCTTACCCCGATCTTCATCGAAATACTTTGCCATTGCCGTTTGTGACGTATGTCCCATAAGCCCTTGCCCAAACAGACGGAGTCCGAAAAACGCAAAGAATAGGAAAACCATTCCTTGTCCGCCTGCCAAAAGCCCGCAGGCAATAGCAAGGCCAATCACGATGATACCGCTGTATATTCGAAGATCGATTTCGTCGAGTTTTTTACCAGCCCAAATTAGACAAAGCGCGCTAGCGAGTGTAGCCAGAGAGAATATAAAGCCCAAATCACCATGGCTTAGCTCGTACTCTGAGCGAACCTCTGCACCAAACAGAGCGATGAAATAGGTCTGGCCAAAGCTCGACAGTAGCGCAAGCAAAAAACCAAAGAATAAAAATCGGCGATTGTGCCATACAAAATTGAAATAGGTATGCAACCTTGAATTACCGCCGGCCTAAACCGATTCTGGAACAATTGGCTTGGTCGCCTCATTCAACCATTTCGCCGTCTTCGTATAGACAAGTGGGCCAACAATTTCCCGCACCTTTGCGTGATAAGCATTCAGCCACACCAATTCATGGTCGGTGAGCATGCTTACTTCGACGAGGGTTAAGTCGATAGGGGCAAGAGTGAGCGTTTCAAATCCGAGCATTTGGCACTCACCCCTATCGATTTGCGATTGGCTATTCACAATTTGTAGATTTTCGATCCGAATACCGTATTCACCGGTTTTGTAATAGCCAGGCTCGTTAGACACAATCATACCAAGACGTAATGGTGTATCAGCAAAGCGTTTCGCGATCCGTTGCGGGCCCTCATGGACACCGAGATAGCTACCGACCCCATGCCCGGTACCATGATCAAAGTCCAATCCAACTTGCCATAGCGCCTGTCGGGCCAGTGTGTCGAGTTGCTCACCACTGGTGCCTATAGGAAACTTAGCTGTCGCAATGGCAATATGACCTTTGAGGACACGGGTAAATCTATCACGCATTTCTACAGTAGGCTGGCCTATTGCCACCGTACGGGTCACGTCGGTCGTGCCATCAAGATATTGTGCACCCGAATCAACCAAATAAAGCGAGCCGAGTTCAAGTTTGCGGTTCGTATCCGGTCTAGCGCGGTAGTGAACGATGGCGCCATTCGGTCCGGCGCCAGAAATTGTATCAAATGATAGACCGCGAAAATTTTCGCCACCAGCGCGACACTCATAAAGCCGATCGACTGCTGTCAACTCGTCCACGATGCCTTTGGGTGCCTCAGAAGCTAACCAAGCCAAAAATCGAGTAAGTGCAGCCCCGTCACGAATGTGAGCGGCGCGCGCACCGGATAATTCAGTCAAATTTTTGCATGCCTTCGGCAAGACGCACGGGTCTAACTTACGCACAATCTTTGCCCCAGCAGCCTCTAGTCGATGAATTACCCACGCAGGTGCGGACACAGGAGACAATTGGACGGACATCCGGTCACCGCCTAGTTGGTCCAGTGAATCACCAAAACCCTGTAATGGAATTACCGTTATGCCATCGCCCAAATGGGTCTCTAAAGTACTTGTCAATTTTCGGGTATCTATAAATAGTTTGACCCGTTCGTCTTGATAAACAACTGCAAAACACAGTGCGATGGGTGTGTTGGGTATATCACCACCCCGAATGTTCAAAAGCCACGCGATAGAATCGGGAGCAGTCAAAACAACCGCCTGCACTCCGTTGTCCGTTATTTTCCTGGCAATTTCCTGGCGCTTGTCTGCAGACGATCGGCCGGCAAATTCCGTCGGGTGCACTTCAACCAAAGACAAAGGCTGGGCTGGCTGGTTTGTCCATACCAAATCCAGCGGATTAGACGCTACCGGCACTAGCTTCGCACCTCCACGCTCACAACCTTCACGCAAACGTTTAAGCCCCTCGGAGGTATGTAGCCAAGGGTCATATCCGATTTCCATATTCTGACAGGCGTTGGTAGCAAGCCAATCCGCGGGCGGCATTTCGGTCAAATGCTGAAGCTCAAACAGGCTGACATCAACCTGATCTCGAACCTGAATGGTGTAGCGCCCATCAACAAATATTGCAGCTTTGTCCTTTAGGACGACAGCCAGACCCGCAGAGCCAGTAAAACCCGTGAGCCAGGCGAGCCGCTGTGCATATAGCGGCGGAAACTCGGATTGAAATGCATCTGAAAGGGGCACCAAAAAACCTTGAATTTCGATGTCTTCCATAGCCTTACGAAGCGCTACCAGCCGTTCGGGAAATGAGTGTTTTGCGTCTAGATCAGAAGAGTAAATATTTCTCTCGTAAGCAAGAAGACCGGATAGCTCAAGCACAAGAGTTTCGGGCAACCTCTCACCGATCAGCATTTGCCACGCATCAGGAT
>CAYZMI010000003.1:0-29639 GCA_964479475.1 uncultured Rhodospirillaceae bacterium
TCCACCTTCGGACAATCCCGCTCGCCCGGCAATGAGCAGCGAAACTATTGGAGTACATCCGCGGTCAATCGGCCGGGCAGCCGAAATTTAATTGGGGTGAGTAACCGGGCCATCGATGGACTGATCGAGAAAATCATCGCAGCACGCGACCGCCAAAGCTTGATTACTACAACGCGTGCTCTAGACCGCGTGCTACAGTGGAGCTATTTCGTAGTGCCCCAATGGCACATCCGGGAAGACCGCATAGCTTGGTGGAATAAGTTTGGCCGGCCTAATGTTAAACCTAAATATGGCATTGGATTTTCTTCTTGGTGGATCGACCCCAAAAGAAGTTCTGTAGTATCAAAACACCAAAAGGCTAAAAAGGAGATATGAACGCCTCCCCCATCATCACAGGATTGGCGCTGATCTTTTTGGCAACAAGTGCCTTCGCCGGTGGGGGAAATAACCACGGTCTTTCAGCATTCGGCGAACTAAAATACAAAGCCGGATTTAAACAATTCGACTATGTGAACCCGAGTGCACCTAAAGGCGGAACGGTGCGCCTGAGCGGCATAGATTCATACGATAATCTAAACGCTTATATCTTAAAGGGTGTTCCACCTGTTGGTTTATCTCTAATTCACGCCACCCTGATGGAACGTGCAAATGACGAACCGGACGCATTATATAATTACGTTGCACAATCGGTAGAACTAAGTTCTGACAAAAGCTGGATTGCTTTCCAGATTGATCCAAAGGCACGCTTTAATAATGGGGAAAAAATCACAAGTGCCGATGTAGTGTTTACCTTCAACGCGCTGGTCAAGCACGGGCACCCCCGATACCGCATAATATTTTCTGACGTGAAAGACGTCGAAGCGATTGGGCCAGCCAGGGTAAAATTTACATTCAAGACGACGGGCAACCGCGATTTGCCACTGCAAGCCGCTAGGTTGCCCGTATTATCCAAAACCTTTTACGACAAGTTTCCGTTCAACAAAACTACCTTGAAACCGCCGCTTGGAGCAGGACCCTATGTTTTGCAAAAGGTAATTCCTGGCCGCTCCGTTATATATCGCCGCGTCGAAGATCATTGGGCCCAGGATCTGCCGGTTATGAGGGGTCGCTATAATTTCAACACCGTACGGGTGGATTATTTTCGTGATAGAGATATCGCCTTTGAAGCTTTTTTCTCTGGAGCCTATGATTTTCGCGAAGAGTTCACTTCGCGTAACTGGGCAACACAATACAATAAGCCAGTAGTTAAAAAGGGTCTGGTGGTTCGTGACACGCTTCCGGACCAAACGCCATCTGGGGTTCAAGCGTTTTTCTTTAATCTACGCCGCGACAAATTTCAGGATGCACGGGTGCGCGCAGCCATCGATCTTGCTTTTGATTTTGAGTGGACTAACAAGACATTGTTCCACAGCCTCTATAAACGCACCAACAGTATGTTCGAAAACAGCGCGCTAGCCGCCAGGAAGAAGCCAACTGTATCGGAACTAAAACTACTGACCCCGCTAAGAGGAATAGTGCCAGACGAAGTGTTTAACACACCCTATTTTTCACCAAGGACGGACGGCTCAGGTAGAAACCGCAAAAATTTGCGTAAAGCGACCAAATTACTACGCATGGCAGGCTGGACCATAAAAAATAATCAGCTTGTCAACTATGGCGGCAAAATACTGAAAGTGGAATTTCTGCTGTTCGAATCATCATTCCAGCGCATTATTAATCCGTATATTCGTAACCTTAAGCGCATTGGTATTGACGCGAACATTCGCATTGTAGACGTCGCAAATTATCAGCATCGTATGCAACAATACGATTTCGACGTAATCATACAACGCTATGTGCAGCCCAATACACCGGGCGTCGAACAAACGACCTATTTTGGCTCTAAGATGGCCGACATCCCGGGATCCCGTAATCTCGCCGGAATTAAGAACCCGGCGGTAGATAAATTGATTGGCAAGGTGATCGCAGCAAAATCACGAAAAGCGCTAACAGATGCAACACGCGCGCTAGATCGTGTATTGATGTGGAACCAATATGTTGTCCCACAATGGTATAAAGGCGAGCATAATATAGCTTATTGGAATAAGTTCGATCGCCCTGAATTAAAACCACGCTTTGATCTCGGCATGCTGGATACGTGGTGGTTTAATCCCCAAAAAGCGGGGATGATTGCCACTGGCAAAGCACCGCCGCCACCGTAAATAGCCCATATAATGCTTGCATATATCATTCGCCGGCTGCTGCTGATCATACCCACCCTCATCGGGATCATGGTGATCAACTTTGTCATTGTACAATTTGCACCGGGCGGTCCGGTTGAGCAAATTATCGCCCAGCTAACCGGGACCGACGTCGGCGCAACGGCGCGGATCGGTGGAACCGGTGGCACAGAAGCAGGTGCCAACGCGCGCGCCGCTCAGCAGGCCACCTCAGGAGTTAGTGTTAACACTGGCAAATATCGTGGTGCGCAAGGTCTCGACCCAGAATTTATCAAATCGCTGGAAAAACAATTCGGGTTCGATAAACCCGTTCACGAACGGTTCCTGTTGATGATGGAGAATTATTTGAAATTTGATTTCGGGACCAGCTATTTCCGAGATGAAACAGTGGTAAATCTAGTCCTAGAGAAATTGCCAGTTTCTATTTCGCTTGGCGTATGGACTACCCTAATTGTCTATCTCATTTCCATTCCGTTGGGTATTCGTAAGGCAGTAAATGATGGTAGCCGGTTCGATATATGGACCAGTGGGATAATCATCGTTGGCAATGCGATCCCGAGTTTTTTGTTTGCAGTTCTTCTTATTGTCTTATTTTCAGGTGGAAGCTACCTCAATTGGTTTCCGCTGCGCGGTTTGGTCTCTGAAAATTTTGAACAACTTAGTTGGGCTATGAAGATCGTTGATTATTTATGGCATATGGTACTACCCGTTACAGCACTAGTAATTGGTGGGTTCGCGACTCTTACATTTCTTACAAAGAACTCATTTTTAGATCAAATCAATCAGCAATATGTGCTAACCGCCAAGGCCAAGGGTTTGAAGGAACACCGTGTTCTCTACGGTCACATATTTCGCAATGCCATGCTTATCGTAATCGCCGGTTTTCCGGCGGCATTTATCGGGATTTTATTTACGGGAGCATTACTGATTGAGATTATTTTTTCACTCGATGGGTTAGGTTTGCTTGGTTTTGAGGCTGTGATAAAGCGCGATTATCCTATCATGTTTGCCAGCCTTTACTTCTTCACGCTGCTCGGATTGATCATGAATTTAATTGGGGATTTGACATATACCATCATCGATCCCCGCATTGACTTCGAGGCGCGCGATGTCTGAAGAACATCCTTCCCAGAAGATCGCAGAAGAACCCGTGACATTTTTCCACATGCGCGTCACACCGCTAACACGCCGCCGGCTCCAAAGTTTTAGAGCCAACCGGCGAGGATTTTGGTCGTTTTGGATTTTTCTTGTGTTTTTCATCCTAGCCCTGTTCGCGGAGGTAATCGCCAATGACAAACCTTTGATCGTCCAATTTAACGGTGACTATTATTTCCCCGTAGTCAAAATTTATCCGGAGACCACCTTTGGGGGGGTATTCGAGACGGAAGCAGAGTATCGTGAAATTGAAGTGCAGGAGTTGATCACCAACAAGGATGGGTGGATATTGTGGCCGCCTATTCGATACAGCTATGGCACAATTAATCTCAGCCTTAAGAACCCCGCACCGTCATCACCAACTTTTGAAAATTTATTAGGTACTGACGATCAAGCTCGCGATGTGCTTGCACGGGTCATTTACGGCTTTCGAATCTCGGTATTATTCGGTCTCATACTGACAATTTTTTCATCGATTATCGGTATTGCAGCCGGCGCCGTCCAAGGCTACTTCGGAGGTTGGATTGATCTCTTGTTCCAGCGGTTTATAGAAATTTGGTCAGGACTACCTACACTTTTTCTACTGATTATCTTAGCGAGTATATTCCAGCCCAGCTTCTGGATGTTGCTTGGATTGTTGCTGCTATTCGGCTGGATGTCTTTAGTGGGTGTGGTACGTGCGGAGTTCCTGCGAACCCGCAATTTCGATTATATCCGTGCTGCACGAGCACTCGGCGTCAACAATGTGAAAATCATGCAACGCCACGTGCTGCCCAATGCCATGACGGCGGCACTAACCTTTCTACCATTCGTACTTATTGGATCGATCACATCCTTGACGTCGCTGGATTTTTTAGGCTTCGGTCTACCACCCGGATCACCTTCACTCGGCGAGTTACTCGCACAAGGAAAAGCCAACCTACAGGCACCCTGGCTGGGCATTACCTCGTTTATAGTTCTAGCGCTTATGTTGAGCTTACTGATTTTCATAGGAGAAGCGGTTCGGGACGCATTTGATCCTCGTAAGACAATGAAGTGATGGCAGACGATAGGCTCCTAAAGATTGATAACCTCTCTATCTCGTTTGGGCGGGGTGATCGCGAGATACAAGCGGTGCGTAACATCTCTTTCGACATTCGTAAGGGTGAAACTCTTGCCTTAGTCGGTGAAAGTGGCTCCGGCAAATCAGTTACCGCGCTTTCGATTTTACAGCTGCTGCCTTACCCCCTTGCGTGGCACCCAAACGGAAGCATTAGCTTCGACAACACCGCAATGGTTGGAGCGTCCGAAGATAAACTGAGCAAAATCAGAGGCGATAAAATCGGCATAATATTTCAAGAGCCCATGACTTCGCTCAATCCGCTGCACACCATCGAAAAACAGGTCGGCGAAATCATCTTTTTGCACAAACAGCTCGAACGCGATATTGCCAGACGGCGCATTATCGACCTCCTTCAGCAGGTGGGCCTCGCCGAGGCCGAGAATAGATTGCTGTCTTATCCACATGAACTGTCAGGCGGGCAACGTCAGCGCATCATGATCGCTATGGCCCTCGCTAATGATCCCGATCTTTTGATCGCTGATGAGCCCACTACCGCACTCGATGTAACAATTCAGGCCCAAATTTTGACTTTGCTCAAAGATCTTCAAGGTCAACGCAACATGTCTATGTTGTTGATTACCCACGACCTAGGAATCGTACGGAAAGTCGCCGATCGGGTTTGTGTCATGACGAATGGCAGGATCGTAGAACAGGGTTCAACCGAACAAATCTTTACAAACCCGGACCACAGCTATACTCAACATTTGCTTGCCTCGGAGCCTGATGGAAAGCCGGTAACCTCGGTACCCAATTCTCCTGTCGTAATGGAAGCGGAAAACCTAAAGGTCTGGTTTCCCATCAAGCGCGGCATCTTGCGCAGGGTTGTAGGCCACGTAAAGGCGGTAGATGGTATCACTGTCAAAGTCAAACAAGGCCAAACTGTTGGCGTCGTAGGCGAAAGCGGGTCCGGCAAGACAACGCTGGCGCTAGGGCTTTTGCGGCTCGAAAAAAGCGTCGGGCCCATCGTATTTATCGGTCGCAACATTGAGAATCTTGGCTGGAAGGAATTACGTCCCCTACGGCGCGAGATGCAGATTGTGTTTCAGGATCCTTATGGATCTCTTAGCCCACGAATGTCTATCGGACAAATCATCGAAGAAGGGCTTCTGGTCCACAAACCTGATCTTGATTCCAATGAACGTCGCAAAATCATCCATGATGCATTGGTCGAGGTTGATCTTGATCCCGGCACATTGGATAGACACCCACACGAATTTTCCGGCGGCCAAAGACAACGCATCGCTATTGCACGCACAATCGTCCTAAAACCTAGTTTTATCGTGCTGGACGAACCCACCTCTGCACTTGATATGTCTGTACAATCCCAAATCATTCAGTTGTTGCGCGATTTACAGCAGCGTCACAAGCTCACCTATATGTTCATAAGCCACGATCTCAAGGTGGTGAGGGCATTGGCCGATGAAGTGATCGTCATGCGTAAGGGTAAAGTGGTTGAACAAGGCCCTGCTAAAGAAATCTTCGATGCGCCGCAGGAGACCTACACCAAGGCCCTAATGGCCGCAGCCTTCAATATAGAAGCCGTAGAAGATGGCACTGTCAGCACTTAAATTTAATATCACCGTCGTGGCAACGAATTGTAAAAACAAGCGGTAATTAGTTTGATAGCGCAATGCTGTTTAAAGAATAAGTAAAACTGAAACCCATATACTACACAGCACGAGGGTTCTGCGCCGGTAAGTATTAATTTTTACGCCTGTGGCCAAAACGGTTTTCAATGACTTCATACATGGCCCGCATACCCATAGCTTCGCCACCCACTGGCCGTCCAGGCCGCTGGCTGGCATTCCAACCCATGATATCAAAATGTGCCCAGGATGTTGCACGACTAACAAATTCCTCAAGATACAGTGCGGCTGTGATTGCACCAGCGACACCCCCCTCAGACACGTTATTTATATCTGCGACCTTGCTGTCGAGCAAACGCCGGTAAGGCTGCCACAACGGTAATCTCCACACTGGGTCGCCGACCTTCTCCCCAGCACGGGATAACTCACCTGCGAGCGTATTGTCGTTGCAAAAGAGTGCTGCTATCTCACTACCTACCGCAACACGAGCGGCACCGGTTAACGTCGAATAATTTGCCAGAAGTTCGGGATTTTCTCGATCCGCCTCTGCCAAAGCGTCGCACATGACCAGTCGACCTTCAGCATCGGTATTACCTACTTCCACAGTGATACCCTTACGAGTTTTAATAACATCAGCAGGTCGATAGGCGTTGCCCGATACAGAATTTTCCACCGCACCAATCAATACACGCAGTCGCACATTTAGACCGGCATCCATAATCATATGAGCTAGCCCCAATACATTAGCAGCGCCGCCCATATCCTTTTTCATCCGTAACATCCCCGAGGCGGATTTAAGATCAAGCCCTCCGGTATCGAAACAAACACCTTTGCCGACCAGCGTTACCTTGGGCGCATCTCGACGTCCCCACGTGAGATCGATTAGACGCGGTGCTCGGGCGCTTGCCCGGCCTACCGCATGAATCGTTGGGTAATTTTGTTTCAATAATGCATCTCCCACAACGACGCGTATCCGCGCCTTATAGGTGCGGGCAAGACGCCGAGACGCCGTGGCAAGCTCTGCAGGACCCATATGTTCAGCTGGTGTGTTGATCAGGTCCCGCACTAATCCCGTCGCATCAGCGGTGCGTTTTACCGATGCACGGTCACAATTACGTGGCCAAACAAGTGCCGGCCACTTTAATCTACCCACGCTGCTTTTATAGCGGTCGAACCTGTAGCACCCAAGCGCCCAACCAATTGCCGCCTTGGTGGCTCCCTCTTTTTCCAAAACAGCATCGATGCGGTAACGGCCATCGGGCACCATTGATGGAAGACTGGCATATGACCAGAGACCCTGATGATCATCGACACCGAGGAGGACTGCCGATAAAGCGCCATTTTTCCCAGCTACCAAACTGACGCTACCAGGTTTAGCTGTAAAACCCGTGCTCACTACCCAGCGACGCAAGGGAGCCGGCTGCTTTTTTAACCAAGCTGAAAATACGGCAGTCTCGATGGGTACGATGGGTATAGTTTGGGCGTTAGCTGCGTTTAAAAACCTATAGGTCACTCTGTTATCCTCCTTCGCTCCAGCGGAAGAGAATGGCCTGAAACAACTGTACTGAAAAGGCGGCCATTTTTTTGTTGCTCATATCATTTTTGACAATCTTCGAATCGGTACTACTAGAATAACTGGATCATGGATAAGGTTGGCAACCAATCCTTTCTCAATATGGTTTAGCCAAGTGCTTCCGCAATATTCGAAATTAGGGCTTCCATGTCATGTGCCCCATTTACCCGCGTGCCTATGGCTATATGTGGACTCATCACGACATTCTTGTAAGAGCGAAATGGATCGTCAAGATCACCGGGTTCTTTATAATGAACGTCCATCCCTACACCGCCCAGCTTGCCCGTATCTAGCGCAGCCAAAAGCGCGTCGCGTTGAATTATATCAGCACGCGCGATATTTACGATGATCGGCAGTTTAGTTGCGGCATTGAGTTGTTCAGCGCCAATCATACCCTTAGTCGACTCATTCAGTGGGACATGGATACTGATGAAGTCGGATTGCGCGAATAACTCGTTGAGCGGCACATAAGTAGTATTGAATTCAGCTTCCAGCGTCTCGTTAAGCTGGTTGCGCTGATAATATAGGACCTTCATCCCAAACGCGTTTGCCCAATTGGCCACGTACCGACCGACCGAACCTAGGCCGATAATACCTAGTGTAGAACCAGACAAATTTTTAATACCGGAGATGCGAGCCCAGTTGGAATTGGCCGTGTGCTGGCGATCATAGACCCTCGCCGGCCAACCTTCCGCTTTCAGTTCCTCAATGGTTAGTAACTTATTGGTTTCAGTCAGCTTTTTAGCAAGGTCTATCATCAGAGCAAAGGCATGTTCGCCAACTGCGACATTGACTTTACGATGAAACGGCAAAGCTGGAATGTTTCTCTTTTGACAGGCCACTTCATCAATATTGCGCATGTCAGTGCGGAAATTCTGCACAATCTTAAGGTTTGGCGCAGCGGAAAGTTCGGCGTCCCCGACGGTAAAATCTTCAACTACTACCGCATCGGCATTTCCAATTGCCGCCCTGAAATCAACTTGGGAATTAGTCAAAACGACGTTAGCTGGTGCAACCTTTGGATAGCGTCGCTGAATCTTACCACACCATTGCGGAAACTCCGGCATATCCACCGAATAATAATCCGCGAATGCATGACGCCGCTCTTCAGCACAACTAGGATCCAAAATGACCTCTAACGCGCGAAGGATATGATCGTTTTGTATAACGATTTCTGGCATCTCATCTACTCGTAATTTGTTGCCGCGCACGCCAATTTGGTATTGCTTATCGCGCACTCTAACCTTGGCCTCACCAACCCACAACTGGAGGATAAATATGCGTAATTCAAAGGTATTCTTACCAAAAATTCCATTTGTTATTGGATTACTTTATCCCCAACCCATTAAACTGAAACGGATTCCTATTTTGAATTAAATTTGACTACCGCCTCATGATAATATGCACCAATTGCAAATTCGCACGTAGTAGGGGGATACTGCCGTGAAAATTTTACCTTCCTAAATCAATCATGTCCGAATACTGCTTAATGAATTTTTTGCATAGCACCCCGAACGCCACTGATCTAGAGCACATCACCAACTAGACTACGGAGCTTCAACTATAATGGGTCACATGGGATGAGTATTGGCATTATCTTAGAATTGATTGCACTGCTATTGGTTGCGACGAGCGTGTTTGGCCTGCTCAACCATCATTTGTTTAAGCTACCACACACAATAGGACTGGTGGTTTCCTCGTTATGTGCTTCGGGTGTCATTCTCTTAGTTCATTCACTCATACCTGAATGGGGCCTTGCGGAAGGTGCGAGAGGAATTCTGAGCCAAATAGATTTTTCCAAAACTTTACTTTTGGGTTTACTAAGCTTTTTGCTCTTTGCCGGCGCATTGCATGTGAATTTATCCACCTTGGCAGCATGCTGGCAAAGTGTGACTATCATGGCAACTATAGGAACGGCTCTTTCTACAACAATTGTGGCAACCGGCCTTTGGGCTGCAACACATGCTACTTCCCTGGAAATCCCCTTTATTTACTGTGTCATATTTGGCGCTCTAATTTCACCCACTGATCCGGTTGCGGTGTTCGCAATCCTCAAAAAACTCAAACTTCCCGAGCGGGTAGAAACGGAAATTATCGGTGAAAGCTTGTTCAACGATGGCGTGGCAATTGTAATATTCACAATCGTATTGTCCATCGCCACCGGGACAGTTGAAAGCGTCGGCGGTGACGATATCGCTATAATGTTTGTCACGGAGGCATTAGGCGGAATAACCTTAGGGCTCGTCACCGGTTATCTCGCTTTTTTGGCGCTACGCTCGGTTGACGATCATGTCGTTGAAATTCTAATCACCCTTTCTCTGGTTACAGCAACCTACGGTATAGCCACCCGATTGCACGTTTCGGGACCGCTGGCCGTGGTAGCGGCCGGCCTGTTGATCGGCAACCCAGGTGCTAGGTTTGGAATGAGTAAAAAAACTAGGGACCACCTATTCGCTTTTTGGGAAATGACCGATGAGATTCTCAACTCAATTCTATTTGTTTTGATCGGTTTCGAGGTTCTAGCTCTAACAGCGCATCTCAGCTACATTTGGCTTATCCTTGCTCTGTTACCACTAGTACTCCTAGCCCGGTTAATCAGCGTCGGCGTACCACTTTTTGCTTTTGGAATGATGCGGGGGCGAAAAAAGGGGTCATTGACTATCCTTACTTGGGGAGGTTTACACGGTGCTATTTCGGTGGCCCTTGTTCTTTCTTTGCCGGCCGGGCCCATACGGGACATGTTGCTAGCAGCAAGTTACGCAATTGTCCTTTTTTCCATTGTCGTGCAAGGTCTCACCCTGGAGTGGGTGGCTCGCCGGTTTGGCCCAAAACCCTAATAAAGATTTATGGGTATTGACCTAAACATATGACTGGACGAACTATTCAAACGTCTCCGCGTCTGCGGACAACCGCTTCCCGATGGGCCACATAGATAGACGCCGCGAAAATAATTGCACCGCCAACATATACCCACAAATCGGGCGCCTCAGAAAAAGCCATCCAACCGATGACCGCTGCCAGTGGTAGACGGACGAAATCAAAGGGCAATACGGCAGTTGCTTCTGCGATAGCAAACGCCCGAGAAAAAAATCGTTGATTAAACGTAGCAAGAATACCAATCACAATCATAACACCAACCTGTTCCCAAGTCGGCACAGTCCATACAAACATGGCGGGAATGGCAACGCCCGGCGTCATATAAACCATAAGGTAAAACACCGCCGTATCGGGATGATCGGAGCGAGTAGTGTAACGCACGGTAACATAGCTCGCTGCAAAGGCTATCGCAGCAAATAAAACGAGAACCGAACCCAAGCTAATTGTCACGATACCAGGCCGCAGGATGATTAACGTTCCGAGAAATCCTACGCCTAGTGCGATAATTCGCCGGGCATGTATCCGTTCGCCCAAGAAAATAATAGCCATTACCGCAGCAAACAGCGGTGCTGTAAAAATTAGCGCTTGGGACTCAGAGATTGGGATCAGAGAAGCACCCCAAAAATAAAACAACAAAAATGCCGTGCCAATGACCCCACGAAAAACATAGATCTTATGATTATCAGAAACCAGAATAGCGGGGCCAGTTCGCACCGCATAGGGAACCATCAGCAATAGGTTGGTGATAACCCGAAAGAGACCAATTTCGAACGGATGAATTTCCGCTGCAAGATCACGAATCAGGGCCGTCATGATAGTAAAACAAAGCGCCGCCGCCATAAGCCAAAGACCGCCGCGCATAGCGGGAGTACTGAAAATATTCATGTGGGAACAAACAAGATTATTAGCATATCAGGCGAAAGCGGAGACAAATTGTTAACTCATGTAGCTGCTCAGGTACTGCCGAATACATATAACCAAAGCAGCAGCGCATAAGCCAACACTCGCTGCAATAGCTGGGGTTGCCTAAATTACAGTGCCCTGGTCACACCACCATCGACCTCAATGAGTGCACCATTAACAAAGTTGGCGCGCTCAGAGCACAGAAATGTCACCATATTTGCAATATCTTCAGGCTCCCCAATCCTGCCCAACGGATTGCGGGCGGCCGACGCCCGATACACCTCTTGTTCTGTCTCCCCTGTCATCTCCATTCGCTGCTTAACCAATTGCGACCAACGGTCAGTGGCAGTAGCGGTCGGGTTGACACCGTTGACCAGGACGTTGTCAGGACCACATTCCTCAGCTAAAGCTTGGGTAATATTGAGAATGGCAGCATTGATAGCACCCCCTGCAATATATTTTGCAGTGGGAAAGTGCCCACCATTCCCTATTACATTGATAATTCGGCCCCAGCGACGTTCGCGCATCGGGCCCATCACAGCACGAGCACAACGCACATATCCCATGAGCTTGAGATCGAAGCTAGATTGCCAGGTTGCATCGTCGATTTCGCCAATCGTACCCAAGGGCGCTGAACCTGCATTATTTACGAGAATATCGATTTGACCCAGTAACTCTGTCGCTGACGCTATCACATGCATAACATCAGCCGCTTGAGAAAGATCGCCAACGACGGATCCCACTTGAACATTGGAATTAGCAGCAAGTTCATCCGCCACCGCGTTCAACCGTTCTTCGTCTCGGGCAGCAATTGCAACATGGACTCCTTCGGCAACCAACGCTTCGGCACACGCTCGTCCGATGCCGAGGCTACCCCCCGTAACCAGCGCTTTGCGCCCTTCAATTCCAAAATTCATAAGTATTTCCTATTCCACAACCATCATGTCGGCAGAAGACAGGTGCTCAACGGTCTCTCCAGTCCCTGTAAAAGTGCGCGTTACATTGGAGGAGGCATAAATCCACAAGATCGCCATGGGGGCGTCTCCGGTATTCTGAAATCGGTGAGGTTGGCCCGCGGGAATGTAGGTCGTATCGTAGGCCTTAAGTTCCGTAACCACACCGGCTACTTCATATATCCCAGTTCCTTCAAGTACGGTGACCTGCTCATCACAATTATGCAAATGCATAGGCGCGCCTTGCCCAGGCGGAAATCGTGTAATTCCGGTTGAAATTTTAGCGTCCGGTATGTTGTGCCTGGCAACGAGAGGGCGTGTGACAATGCCGCCGCCTCGGGTCAAAGTTGGCACCTTATCTATATCAATAAACGATTCTACGGACACGGCTTGGCTCCTAAAATTTGGATTGGTGTTAAAATAAAGATAGCCCTACTTCTGGTGATAAGCACAGCGGAATCAATTTATTATTTTACTTAGGCCAATCTGTCAGTGCCTGGCCGATGTGTATTTGTTTCACCCGTCTCAACGAGTGTCCGGGTTGCATTACTACTGTTATGTATCCACAGAATGCACATTGGTTCGTTCCCTGTATTATAAAATCGGTGATGTGAACCCGCTTCTATATACATGGTGTCGTGGGCCTTAATTTGCGTCATTACCCCGTCGATCTCCACGATGCCCCGGCCTTCCATCATGGTGATATGCTCGTCGCATTGATGGTAATGCAGGGGAGCGCCTTCTCCTGGCGGAAACCACGTCATTGCGGAATACATATTTGCCCCGGACAGAGCGCTGTGACCAATAAGCGGCTGCGTTTTAATACCCGCACCACGGTCAACTACTGGAACTTTATCAACATCGATGACAGTTGATCCGGACATAGTCATGTCTCCAAATTTTAAGTCGGCAGACGTCTAAACGTATCCCTGCTCTATATCATAGGTGCGGGCTGACGGATCGCGCTCAGCTGGATTACCATACCCACCGCCGCCAGCCGCTTCCATTAACATCGTAGCTCCGGCTTCCAGATCAACCCGCGTAGTAATAGGCATTTCCTTTTCATCCGGCGTACCGGGATGAATAACAAAACGGCTACCTCGACCTGATTTTCCACCAGCAACACCACGCGGTGGGCGCTGAGCGCGGTCACCACGAAATACCACCATGGCGGGTTCAAGCAATTCATATTGCCGCCGCATAGCGAGCCCACCACGATGTTTCCCATCGCCTCCTGAACCGCAGATGAGCTCATAGCGTGTAACCCGGCAAGGAAATTCGGTTTCGACAATTTCGATTGGAGTTACATAAATATTTGATAGATGCACGGTGGTGCCCGATGCACCATCTTGATTGGCGGAGCCACCATAAGCAGAACCGTAGATTTCGTATTGGTTACCACGCGGCGCACGATTGGTACCGCGCCAGTCAATTGTGAGCCCACCTCCGCTACCACCGCTATAAGCTGCTGCGCGATCCGGCACAAATGGGCCAAAAGCTTCCAGCAACATGTCAATCACTGTCATACAGGTTTTCATATAGGAGCTGCACGGGGCGGGGGGACGCGGGTCAAGCACTGTCCCTTTTGTGGTTTTAATGTGGACCGAATCAAAGGCAGCATCACTATAGCGCAAATTAGGATCGATCAGCCCGATTAACACTTGGAAGCAGCAAGCTTCTACCAATGCCAATCTAATATTGACGGGACCGCGCCCCTGGGGATCGCTTGCGCTGAAGTCGAATTCCACCTCGCCTTCCGTTACGGTAAGTTTGACATGCATGCGGACAGGCTTCGTATAATCGATGCCATCGCTATCAAGAAATGACTCCGCCTCATGGGTACCGTTAGGCAAACGGGAAAGTGCATCACGGAATTCCACGCCGGCAGCTTCTACCATTGCTATCAGGGCCGCTTGCACCACCTCGGATCCAAATTCCTCGCAGATCTGCTGCATCCGTTTTCGACCGATTTCGCAAGCACCTACCTGGCCATTAAGATCCCCTAGCGTCACTTCGGGCAATCGACTATTGGCGCGGATCGTTCTTTCAATATCCTTGTTTAATTCCCCTGCGCGGTAGTATTTCACCGGCGGGAAGACGATCCCTTCCTGAAATAGTTCGGTTGCTTGCCCCCAGGTAGAACCCGGCACAGTACCACCGATATCGGCCTTATGGGCGATTGAACCACCGAATCCCACCAAATTTTCGCCATAAAAGATTGGAACAATCACTGCCATATCGGGAACATGGGGTAAATTGCCGTCATAGGGGTGATTGCAGATAAATATATCGCCGTCCTCTAGCCCATCTTCGCCATATAGCTCGAAAATTCGACGTACCAAATATTTATATGACATTGAGTGAAAAAACATGGGAGCGGGGATCAAAATCCGTCCCTCAGAGTCGACAATAACACAGCTAAAATCTCGGGATTCGCGGACGATCGTAGAATAGCCCGAACGGAAGAAATTATGATGCATCTCTTCCATCAAACTACCAATTCGGTTACGCAAAATCTGAACCGTGACGAGATCGACCGGATCGGGCATGCTAATCGTGCTCCTGATAGGTAAGTGCGAGATTACTGTAATCATCAAGTCGGACCGACCAGCCCGATGGCACGACAGTTGTCGAATCTATTTGTTCAACAATTATGGGACCGGATAGCGTTTTCCCTATTGGAAAATCTGACCGATGCCATATCGCTGCCTCTATTCGCTTCCCCTTGCCGTCGGATATTTCGCGTGTCCCAGTGGGCACCGATACCTTACTCCCAGTGGCTTTTGTATCCTGGGTTTCAATCTCGAGTTTGGGTACGGGCACTACGGCGCGCAGCCGATAGCTGACCACCTCCACATCTGCATCCCGCGCAACATGTCCATGAACTGTGTAATGTCGATCATGAAAACGTTCTTCTATAGAACATAGCCCCATTTTATCCATTGGCATGTTTAGTCCTTCCAACGGAATACACAATTCGTAACCCTGTCCCGCATAGCGCAAATCCATTTCACGAATAAACTGTGTATTTTCGTCTCCTAACCCTTCATCGCGTAGATCTACTGCAGCTTTTTTTTCTAAACTGACAAAGGCTGCTTCGACATGGGCGGGCTCCAACCCATGTAAATCCTGTAAATCGGAACGGATGTAATCGTGAACGACGTCAGCACATAGCAGACCAAAAGCGGAAAATGCCCCGGGGCTTTCTGGTACCAATACGCGGGAGATATCAAGGTCTTGTGCCACTGCGGCAGCATGTACCGGACCAGCACCACCAAATGGCACTAAGGTAAAGTCGGTCAGATCTATCCCTTTTTTTGCGGCTTGGACACGAATTTCATCTGCCATACGCGCATTAATCACCCGCACGATCCCTTCAGCCGCAGTTAAGACATCTGCCCCCATGGGATTAGCGACGTGTTTTTTAACAGCATCAATAGAAGCCTTCCGAATGAGTTCCATCTTTCCACCGAGGAAGAAATCCGGATTAAGAAAGCCACTAACTAAATCAGCGTCGGTTACGGTTGGCAATTCACCACCTCTACCGTAACATGCGGGACCCGGATCAGCACCCGCGCTCTTGGGCCCTACCTCAAGCAAACCGGCGGGATTGACGAACGCGAGGCTCCCACCCCCGGCCGAGATGGTAGATACATCTAGCGCTGGAACGCCAACGATGCGGCCGGCAACCGTCGCTTGGGCATGTTCTAGCGGGGATCCATTCTGGATAAAAGCGATGTCGCAGCTAGTACCGCCCATATCCATTGTCACAATATTTTTTATCCCTTGGCGAATGCCGAGCAAATAGGCAGTGCCCTGAACGCCAGCCGCTGGACCCGACAAAAGTGTGTGAACCGTTTGGCTCTCCGCGTTCGCGGTAAGCGGCATCACACCACCGTTGGACTGCATCAAAAAGCGCCGAGGCGTTTTAATCATACGCGTGTCCAAACCCTGGGACAGCAGGGAGATATAGTTCGCAAGCACCGCAACTAAATAGGCATTGACTAAGGTCGTCGAATAGCGTGGCCATTCCCGAATCCTCGGGAGCACCTCGCTTGAAAGCGACACCTGCGCTCCGTCCACTGTGTCCCGAATTATTTTGGCGGTAGCGCGTTCATGTGCATCATTCATAAAAGAAAACAAATAGCAGACGGCAAATGACCTCACACCCTGTTCCGCCAGTTCACGAGCCGATTTGGAGACCAAATCACCATTAAGTGGTATCAGCTCAACGCCGGCATAGTCCATGCGACCACCAATTTCACGCGTTAGGCTGGGCGGGGTGATCGGCGGTGGGCGGGAAAATAGATGATCAAATGGGTTGCCCTCATCACGCGCTTGAGTCTGCACCTCGCAAATAGCCCGATAGCCGTCATTGATCAACAATCCAACCTTAGAACCCTTACCTTCAAGCAGTGCGTTAGTGGTGACTGTTGTACCGTGGGCGAAGAATTCTATATCGCTCGGGTCCAAACCATCATCGATCAACTCCTCTAACCCCTTTAATACAGCGTTTGCCGGATTTTCTGGTGACGACGGAAGTTTTTTGATACGCAATGCACCAGTCGCAATATCAGTTACAACCAAGTCAGTATGCGTACCGCCGACATCTACGCCAATTCGGCACTTAGAACTCCTTTGATCCAAAAAATTATTTCCCTAAGTTTGATTCTTTAACAGCCAGAAAATACTCCTTCCTACCCGCAAGGTCAGCACTCAAAAGACTCCGCGTTCGAATTCGGTTATGATTGCAGTCCCTCAGGAGGCACATCAGATAAAGCAATGTTTATAGACGGATCCGATATCACACCGACAGAGATAACCTTCTCAAGTGGAGGATGCAGCCTGAGTGGATATCTCTACCTCCCTTCAGAGCCTGGCCCTTTTCCTTGCCTTATCGACAATCATGGTAGTCAACTCCCCTCCGGAACTGCAGACCTATCGCACCCACAAACCGCAGCTTTTTTCATGTCGCAAGGTTATGCCTATTTGTTTCCACACCGAGCGGGATATGGCAACTCCCCAGGTACACCGCTTGCAGAAGACGTGCCAGCGCCTCGCGGTACCGCCGATCACGACCGGCAAATGGCGAAACGGCTTATAACCGAAAACGACGATGTTATTGCTGCGTTAGATTACGCACAAAGCCGTGACGACCTAGACAGTGGACGTATTGCGGTCATGGGCAGTTCATTGGGCGGTATTCACACTCTACTGGCTTTAGCACGCGACAAGCGGTGGCGCTGCGGATTAGATTTCTCCGGCGGAGCCAGTCAATGGAAGGAACATCCCAAAATTCGCAAGATGCTACTTGATGCCGCAACCGCACTTACCCAACCAATTTTTCTCATTCAGCCAGAAAATGATTTCAATACGGCACCAACCAAAGAAATCGGGATGCTGCTCACTAAGCATAGAAAAACGCATGAAGCGGCCATATTCCCTAAGTGGGGTATGGACGGCGCCGAGGCCCATAGATTTTGTGCCGCTGGTCAACAAATTTGGGGGGGGCTAGTCAGCGAATTTCTGACCAACCATCTGTAAGTATAGATTTTAGGTCTTTTGGCTAATTAGTATTCGCTAATAATCTCTCTTTCTATGCGCCCGTGCGGGCATGGTTGCTACACACATCATACTAGCGCCTAAATGCCACTAAATGTCGCCCCCTCGATTTTGTATAAGGGGTGTTGTGGGATAGTCCGAACAGTTTAGCGCATTATTTAGTTTTGCAATTTTCCCTTAGCCAAGTCGTTCTAGCACCCAATCAATCTGATAGGCTACCACTTGAGTCCAATTATCAACGCTGCAATGGCCAGATCCACCGGTTTCATCGTCAAAGATACGTAATTCCTTGTCATCGACCGGAAGCTCATCGTATAGCCGTTGGGCTGATTCAACTGGTACCATGTGATCCCTTTCGCCGTGAGTGACCAGAACCGGGCACTGCACATTTTTCAACAACCCCCGCAAGGTGAATTCAGCGTATTTTTTCTGAGCGTCAGCGTCCGAGGAGCAACCGCCTATCCATTGCAACTGCTCTTGAAGCGGCGGATACGGAACATATAAATCGTTGAGCACATCGTAGAGTGCACCCCACACCACACAGGCTTTAATTCGATGTTCAAAACAAATCGCACGGGGGGCGTAGTAGCCTGCCATACTGCCGCCAATCAATCCGATACGATCATGATCAATATCGCTTCGTGTTATCAAATAATCCACGACGGCAGTGTATACACGTTCATAGTCAGGAATGGTGGGCAAACCAAGTAGCCGGATTGTGCTACCTTGACCTGGTCCATTAAAGAGCATCACGGCGGCCCCGCGCTCTGTCATTTCCTGTGCACCCCGGAACATATTCTCCTCGGGAAGGGCATCTGCACCGGTGGGAAATATAATACAGGGTGGAGGAGAACCACCAATCTGGCTGCGTGGTGGCAAGAAAATACCCTGCAATTCATGCCCATCAAATGGAATGACGATACGTTCATATTTGTGGGTGGATCTTCCAAAACCTTCGTGAAAACACTCGATGGTCTTGTGATACATGGGTACCTTTCGAGCGTCGCCCCCTGCCAGCACCCGTTCCGCCGAGCGATAATAGGTGAAGGCGCGGCGATAGGCTTGGCTCGCAGTAACTTCGTGACCACTAGCCACCGCATCGTCCGCTATTTTTTTTATGTTGTCGCCAAGTGCTGTGAAAGATGCGTACCAATCTTCAGAGTTACCCGCCCGCACGTTACGTACTGCTTTAAACAACTCATTAATATCAGCCCCGCCTTGTACAGCTTCGTAAAACAGCCACACCAGGTGAAACGAATACACCTTCGCCGCAGGTGTATCTTCTGTCCAGTATTGGAACATGGCGGATCTCCTCGTTTATTGATCTCCACCTAACCGTAGATTGGCAAAGAGAGCAACCTGGCTAAGGCGCCTCTGCAGGAAATGCAGATTTCCAACAGTCCTAAGTGGCGTTACCATTTGAAACCGAACCGCAGGAGACATTAATGAAAATTACTGCCCTAAACATAGATCCTTGCATTATGCGTAAAGAGGACCCCACTTGGCGTTTTGCGCTAGGTGCCAGCCCAACTACCGAGGGCTGGATTGTTTCAATCCATACTGACCAGGGGATGGTAGGATACGGATACGCCTCAGCTACCGCACATATGGGGGCCAGCATGGAGGGGCTAAAAGGCACTTTGGAAGGCCTCGCCCCAACGTTGGTGGATCGAAGCCCCACGGACTTATCGGCCATCCGAGTTGCGCTCGACCGAGCACTATCGGGCAACAACCAAGCTAAAGCAGGAATTGACAACGCCCTATTCGATCTTAACGCCCGTCTACTAGGTGTACCGCTCAATCAAATCTTTGGGGGTGTAGTGAACGACGAATTTCCCGTGCTCCGCATCCTCGCTATCAAGGCTCCCGATGAAATGGCACAACAGGCACAAATATTGGCCGATCAGGGGTATAGTTATTTCAAAATCAAGGTCCATGGCGATGTGCGCGAGGATATCGCCCGTGTCGCCGCTATCCGAAATCAGCTCGGCGATGACGCGCACCTCACCATCGATGCCAACCAGTCTTATACAACCAAAGACGCCATCGCGGCACTTAAGGGAATGGCCGACTATAAAATTGATTTAGTTGAGCAACCGGTAGCGATTGATGATCTTAAGGGCCTCAAATTGGTAACCGATTCAGTGCCGGTAACCGTAGAAGCCGACGAAAGCGCCGGCTCGCTTGCTGAGGTAGCGCATTTAGTAGAAAACCGAATTGTTGACGCAGTGAGCCTCAAAGTCCCCAAACTCGGTGGATTATGGAATACCCTCATCGCAGCAGAAATTTGTGCTACCGGAAATGTGCTTTACCGGTTTGGGGCTCATGTCGGATCACGGCTTCTCAACGCACACGCTATGCAACTAGCCGCTGCATTGCCAGATGTTTGGTATGCCTGCGAATTTGGAGAGTTCGCACGTCTGCTCGATGACCCGTTCGAAGGAATTGAAGTGGAGGACGGCGTAATCCGTTTACCTAAATGCGCTGGTGCAGGCGTCAAACCTCGTGCGAACGCCGGACTTACACAATTTGCCAGCTAATCGATTGAATTGGGAAAAATGGAATTTCGACCGTTAGATGCATTACTAAAACCGCGTTCTGCAGCAATCGTGGGCGCATCACCACGACGCAACGTTGGTGGGCGAATATTTCGCAATATGAGCCGCTGCGGCTTTAATGGCCCCCTTTTCCCAGTGAATCCACGATATGAAATTATAGACGGTGTAACCTGTTATCAGAATATAGAGTCTCTGCCGGAGGTGCCTGATTGTGTCGCAATTGCAGTGCCCTATGAGCATGTGTTTGAACCGCTTGAAGCAGCAGCCCACCGGGGGGTGAAAGCAGCGGTCGTGGTTGCTGAGGGGTTCGCTGATTCAGCTACCGATGTGGGTTTAAAACGACAGGAGCGCCTTACCCATATTGCTTCGGAGTACGGCATGGCCATATCCGGACCCAATTGCATGGGCTTAGTGGGGATGAAAGTCGGACTCGGTGCTGCATTCACCAACCTTCCAACAGACCTCGATATAGGTGGCGTCTCTTTGGTCTCTCAGTCAGGGGGTTTGCTTAACGCGGCAGTAGAACTCGGACACAATCGGGGTATCGGCTACAACTATCTTATATCAGGCGGTAACGAGGCAGTAATCACCAGTGCGGACTTTATAGATTGGCTAGCCGATGATCCTGGCACCTCGGTGATCATGAATATTTTGGAGGGCGTTCAAGATGGTCGACGCTACCGTGAAGCCATAGCCCATGCGGTAACCAAAAAACCGGTGGTACTGCTGAAGTTAGGGCGGACCGACACGGGTCAGTCGGCAGCCTTGGCACATACCGGTAGCCTTGCTGGCGACAATGCAGCGTTTGAGGCACTTGCTCGGGAATTTCCTGTTGCCATGGTCCGAACAATTGATGAAATGATCGAAACCGCGAAGTTGTTCGACCGTGTAACCTTGCCAGCTGGCGATCGGGTTTTTCTATTTTCAGTGTCGGGAGGTGCGACGGTACTAGCTGGTGATATCGCGCGGGATGCTGGCCTCAGATTGCCACCGATTGGTGAGGAGACCAACCGCACTCTTCAAGAAATTCTCCAGGTAGAGCACCCCTTCCAAAACCCCATGGATGTGGTTGGAGCTCCACGTCTAGCAAACGAGGATAATCTGACGCGATGTCTCGATACGGTTTTGGCCGATGGCGATTTTGACGTCATCGCCTTTGTAATGGTAGCCCAGCGTTTTATTTCCGAGAATCATCAGATTATGCACGATCAATACGCAACCGTTGGGATGGATGCAGGAAAACCCATCGTAATGATTTCGGAAATGAACTGGCAACCAGCCAATAGGCCATTAATAGACGCGCCTTACATCGCAGGAACATTGGAACACGGGTTAACTGCTCTTAAACGATTGATCGATTACGCTGCGTATGTAAATGACTCGGAAAAAATAGACGATGTTCCAACATCCCCTTTAGCACCAGCTTTGAAAATTCCCCAATCGGGAATACTCACAGAATACCAGACGGCAGAACTACTCACTCCGATGGGGTTGCCGTTTGCCCGTCATTCGCTCGCGACAACCCGGGAACAGGCAGTAGAGATAGCCTATGCTATAGGCTTTCCTGTAGCACTCAAAATTGTCTCGCCCGATATACAGCACAAAACGGAATTGGGGGCACTGCGACTTGGTTTGGCGAGCGAAGAAGCGGTAATCGCTGCATATGACGCCATAATTGCACAAACAATAGAGACACTACCGGCAGCTACTATCGACGGTTTAATGGTTCAGGAAATGATTTCCAGCGGCCTCGAGGTCATTCTTGGCATCACGCAAGATCCGCAATTTGGTCCGCTAGTCGTGGTTGGTGCTGGCGGCACACTAACCGAATTGATAAATGACCGGGTAATTGGACTTCCACCGCTAACACACGCAAAAGCACATGCAATGATTTCAGAATTGCGCTGCGATAAATTGCTGGATGGTTGGCGTGGTAGCCCACCACTCGATCGGGACGCGCTCATCGACGCGCTTATGACCCTCTCCGATATTGCTCTGCAAACCGATGGGCAAATATGTGCCATTGATCTAAATCCGGTCATGGTCTTACCGAAGGGCGAGGGCATAAAAATTTTAGACGGATTGATAATTGGTGTCTCAGCAAACATAACTTCCACGCTGTAACGCGAGGTTTCAATTGGTTGGGTCTAAAGATACTTACAAGTAAGAACTCTCCCCCTTCCTATAATTTCCACCTAATTTCTTGATAGCATGACACCGAACTAAAGCTGTCCAAAGACAAAGGTTATTTAGTTCCGCGTCGAAATTGGGGGTATTCCTAGTTCGTCAAAGTGCTGTCATACTTGCCGCTAATAAAAATAAATAATGGTCACATTTTAAAAGGGAGGGTAATTAGACCATGCAGAATTATTTGATCCGCCGCGCAGCGGTAAGCGCGTTTGTTATAGCTTTTATATCATCGGGCGCAGCTTACTCATCGAACATTCTTACCTATTCGGGTGCAGATCGGTCGGCCAAGCTACTCGCGGGTGCCAAAAAAGAAGGCCAACTTACCATTTACACGGCACTCACCGTTAATCAAGCAGTCCGTCCATTAATTACCGGTTTCACTAAAAAATATCCCTTCATTAAGATGGAATATTGGCGAGGATCTTCGCGAAAAATCGCACAGAAAGTACTGGCGGAAATACGTGCCGACTCGCTAGTAGCCGGCGTGCTTGAGGGCAGTGGCCTTTCGCAAATTATGATCAAGGCCAAGGCCGTCGCCAAGTTCTCGACACCCTCTATCGACGGAGTGCCCAAGCAGTTCCGGGACCCTTCAGGGCTTTCCGTACCAAGCCGCTTCAGCTATTTCGGTACA
This sequence comes from uncultured Rhodospirillaceae bacterium, assembly GCA_964479475.1. GTDB lineage: Bacteria > Pseudomonadota > Alphaproteobacteria > MPNO01 > UBA2964 > JAQBTY01. Next base: position 23,310 of record CAYZMI010000003.1, read on the forward strand.
GCCTACAACACCAAGATCGTACCAGTAGGCAGCCAGCCAAAAACCTATCAAGACCTGCTCGATTCCAAATGGAAGGGCAAAATTGCCTGGCGTATCGGTTCAGAAACCGGCGCCCCCTTGTTTATAACCAACATTCGACATGCGTTGGGTGAAAAAAAGGCAACTGCCTACTTTGAAAAATTGTCGGCCCAAGGTGTGGTCAATTTCCGCGGGAGTGCCAGAACGTTGGTCAATAGGGTTGTCCAGGGTGAATATCCGCTGGCCATACAGATCTTCGCCCATCATCCAGTAATTAGTGCCAAGAAAGGCGCACCGGTAGCGGTCCAAATGATGAATCCTGTGCCGTCGGTTAACGGCTCTATCATGGTCCCTAAGGGGAGTAAACACCCCCACGCGGCCATGCTGTTCATCGATTTCTATTTATCGGCGGAAGGACAGAACGTGCTGAAGAAGGCGCGCTATTTCCCCGTAGTTGCAAGTATTCAACCGCGCAAAGAGCTGACACCCATCGTGCCACGCTTAGCGGGTACCCAAGAAAATTACGTATCGCCTGCAAAATTATTTGCCAATCGCAAGCAGTCCAATGCCATTTTTAAGAAATATTTCAAGCATGGCAAAACGGTGGTGGTAAAGCGCAAGAAAAAGAAGAAAAAGAAATAATTTTAATGCCCTTTACTTGGTCCGCTTATCATTCGAAGGACCTGCTGCGGCGTTAGCCACAGCAGGTCCCTCAACATGAAGTAAATCCTGTGAAGGTATTGAAATTTGTCCATATCCCGATAACCCTAGCTAGTAGCCGCTCAAATCACTCACACTGGTGTCTCTATGCTCCCAGTATCTAAAGTTCTTCGATAAATAGTCGTTGGTTGGAATGAACCTTAACGATCTATAGAAAATCACTGCTGGATTTTGCTCTGTGAAGTCGATTAACCATTCAGTGAACTTACCGGAACCTCCGGCAGTATCTAAGGTCACAACAACCAATAGATGGCACCCTTTTGGATACTCACCATTAGTCCTATTTCTTTCTGCCATACTGATCGTGCTGATCCTGCCAGCGGTCATCTTTTTAGTACAAGCCAGTCTGCACGAAACTAACTTCGACGGGTCGTTCGGTGATTTCACATGGGAATATTACCTGACACTAGTCACCGGTAATCAATTCTTCAATAATCTGATCAACGCCACACTCTATGCTGTGGGTTCCGCTGTCGTCGCGATCAGCATCGGTGTGACGCTGGCCTGGATAGTGGAGCGTACCAATACCCCATTCCGGCAATGGGTTATGATTACTTCTATTGTCTCACTGGGCATTCCAAGCGTTCTGTATACGATTTCGTTCTTAATGCTGCTCGGCAAAATGGGACCAATGAACCAGATCCTGATGTGGATCTTCAGCTCGGACGAACCCTTTCTTAACGTCTATTCTCTATGGGGCATGATACTGATCGAGGGAATTGAGTTTGCTCCTCTATCGTTCTTACTTCTGTCCTCTGTCTTCAGGTCAAATGACGCATCCTTTGAGGAAGCCTCTATGATGTCGGGAGCAGGAATAGCCCAAACATTTGGCAATATCACTTTCAAGCTCGCCATGCCGGGTATTTTAGCTTTAGTAATCCTAATATTTATACGCGCCTTCGAATCCTTCGAGACACCGGCGTTGGTGGGTTTACCGGGAAATGTGTCCGTTTTGACGACGGATATTTATGAAAGCATCGAGGAGCTACCCGCTAATTACGGCCAGGCAGGCGCTTTCTCGGTAATGTTACTGCTCATCGTAATGGGCATGCTTTATGCCTATAACCGCCTTTCCCGCAGCGCGGAGAAATACCAAACCATCACAGGAAAGGGGTTCCGACCTCGAGTTATGGATTTGGGCCGTTGGCGGTGGGTGAGTTTTAGTATTTTGTTCGTACTATTCTTTGTAATCATTGGGTTCCCCATCGGCATCGTACTGTGGGTCTCATTCGTACCATTTTACGACGGTATCAGTATTGAAGCGCTAAAACTGTTTTCGCTCGACAACTACCGAACCGTGTCGAAGGCCGGCTCATTTCGAGATGCGGTTGGTAATACAGTAATTCTTGGCGCATCCGCCGCTACCATGGTTGCCCCTTTTACGGCACTGTGTGCATGGCTTGCGGTCAGGCGCCACAAAGGCGCTTGGATGCTGGACCAACTGGCAACAGCGCCATTGATTTTTCCAGCCATTGTTATGGGCGTCGCGTTTCTGCAGTTGATCCTAAATATGCCATTCGGTCTATATGGAACACTTCTTTCGATCATCATCGCTTCTATGGTGCGATATATGCCCTATGGTATGCGTTATTCCTATGCCGGCATTATGCAAATTCACACCGAACTCGAAGAAGCATCGGCCATATCAGGCGCGCGCCAATCAACCACCTTTGTGCGCATTGTCTTGCCCTTAGTCGCGCCAGCAATGCTGACGTGCTGGTTGTTCGTGTTCCTAGTTTCCGTTAAGGCCGTGTCTATTCCTATCTTGCTAGCAGGGCCTAAATCTCAGGTCGTTGCTATCGCCCTATTCGATATGTGGGAGAATGGTATGCCTAACGAACTAGCTGCACTGGGAATCACGTGGACCGCGTTTATGACAGTGGTAAGCGTAATGTTTTACTGGCTCGCCAAACGTTATGGCCTGACGCTGCGGTAGAGGAAAACTTTGTTAGAAATCACAAAACTTCACAAACAATACACCAGCGAAGATGGAACGCCAGGTGGCGGTGTGTTCGGGGCAACATTTGACGTCGCAGAGGGCGAGCTTTTCACACTGTTGGGACCATCTGGATGTGGCAAGACCACCACGCTACGCTCCATCGCTGGGCTGGAACGGCCCGAGGCCGGCCGCGTTACATTGGACAACCGCAGGATCTTTGAAGCTGAACAAGGAATAAATGTGCCCATGTATGAGCGCGATATAGGTATGGTATTTCAGTCATACGCTATCTGGCCTCACATGAACGTATATGAGAACGCCGCATATCCACTAAAGGTCACCCGTAGGCACGGTCTGAGCGGGATGCAAATTCAAGAAAAAGTCCGCGGCGTTTTGACGCTGGTGGGACTCGAAGATTTCGTAAACCGACCCTCGACACAGCTATCCGGTGGACAGCAGCAACGACTTGCGTTGGCCCGTGCGTTGACCCGAGAACCAGCACTATTATTGTTAGATGAACCCTTGAGTAATCTGGACGCCCAGTTGCGCGAACAAATGCGCGCTGAACTTAAACGTTTACAGCGCGAAACCGGGGTCACTGCTATCTATGTTACCCATGACCAGTCTGAAGCCCTCGCCATATCAGATCGCATTGCCGTTATGGACCAGGGGCTGATCATGCAGATCGGACCGCCCAAAGAAATTTACGAGCGCCCCACCTCCGAGTTTGTCGCCAACTTTATCGGAACTACCAACCTGCTGCGCGGCCGTCTTAAATCCGATGTACCGATAGGAGGTGCTGGACTTATTGAAACCAAGCTTGGCTCTCTCACTTGCGCGTTTACAGCCGACGTAAAAGCATCACCGACGGTTGGCGTAGTAATTCGGCCGGAAAATGTGACTATAGAGTTGGCCGACAGCGATGCGGCGGCGCAAGTTTCTGAGATCAACAAAAACGAGGGCACAGTTCTCAATGAGACTTACCTAGGAGAAATTGTCGAATATGAGATTGGTATTGGTGATGAGACCATTCTTGTACGAACCAAACCCGGAAAACCCATTGCGCAGACGGATAGAGTGATCGTGCAATTCCCTCCAAGCCAAACTTTAGCGCTGATTGAAGAACGCCAAATCGACTGATGTCTATAGACGTATTGCCCCAACCTCTAAGCCAAAGTCCAGCAAAAAACTATTACTGGACCTTGGTTCTTATCTTGAGTGAAAATTGAGCAAACCAAATTGAGGAGTCCAGTTATGGCAACCAAAATGGAACCTAAAGCATCTGAGGCACTGCTCGCTATGGCACATCCGTGGGACGCAGACAGCGCACCCAAACCGAGTTTTTTTAGTATGCGCGTCCAGCTCTTGGATGCAGGAAACACCGAAGAGCCACTCGCTGTCGCCGAACATTTGTGGCTTAAAATTAAGGTATACGCTAAAGGCGGTGAAAATAAGTTACACGCCCACCCGCATCAAGATCACAGTTTTATCATACTCGACGGGCGAGCCAGGTTTCATGGACCTCGCGGTGAAGCGCGCGAACTTCGACCAAATGATGGTATAATGTTGCCCGCAGGAACATTTTATTGGTTCGAAACCATCAGCGAGGAACCGCTGGTAATATTGCGGGTCGGCGCCACCACCGGTGACGGCCATCCGGACTCAAGGACGATGGACGATGGCAAGACCAAAATCCGTCGCGGCCGGGAGGAAACGTTTATCTCTAAGGATGTTGCCTACCGCGATGGGGATTACTACGGATAGGCTAATCCCATGACTAGCAAATACTCGTTCCTTTACAACGAGTGGTATGCAGCCTGCTGGCGACACGAAATCGACGAGGAGACACTACTAGCCCGGATCATTTTGGGAGAACCGGTGGTAGTATTTCGGACAGTTGATGGTACACCAGCGGCATTGGAAGACCGGTGCTGTCACCGTTCGGTACCACTTTCTATAGGAACTCTTGTAGGCGACACAATTCAGTGCGGCTATCACGGATTGAAGTTTGATGTGGCCGGCAATTGCGTCGAAGTCCCAGGTCAGACACTAGTCCCTCCGGGCGCAACCGTTCGATCATACCCGGTGGTCGATAGACATAATTTGGTTTGGATATGGATGGGCGACGCAGACCAAGCTAATCTTTCAATGATCCCCAATCTCCATTGGCTTGACCAAACCGACTGGGTCGCTAGACCGGCCTATCTTAATGTTAAGAGTGGCTACCGGCTTATACTAGAGAATCTGCTCGATACATCGCACCTAACATTCGTACATAGCAGCACCATCGGCAGTAGCGCCATCGTCGAAAATCCTGCTCAGTGTGAACGGACTGACCGGAGCGTCAGCGTAAGCCGGTGGATGATGGATATTGAGCCATCACCCACCTGGCAGCGTCTGGGATTTTTCGATGGCAATATTGACCGTTGTCAAATTTCCCACTGGATGGCGCCATCAGCTGTAACCGTTGATGCAACCAAATGGGCAGCAGGAACGGGTGGTCCTGATGCTGACCGGTCCGAAGCACTTGAGGTATTCAACGTGAACGCCATCACGCCGGAAACGGATACTTCTAGCCATTATTTTTGGGCACAAGCGCTGGGCCCTAAAGTCAACGGCGACCAAAATTTAAACGAACTCATTCACAACCAAATTCTCGAAGCTTTTCTCGAAGATCAGGCCCTACTGGAGACACAGCAAAGTCGCATAGACCTATATGGGCGAGCAAATAATGAGATCGATATTAACGCCGATAATGGGGTCCTTCAGTTCCGCCGAATTCTTGATCAACTCATCGCCGCGGAAGCTTATAATCCATAAAACGCTCTCGCATTGGCATTAAGAATTTTATTGGCAACCTCGGTAGATACCTTGCCATCATCGCGCAGCTTACGGAGCGCTTCAATCTCAGCAGACGTATCTGCGTGTCCATAATCCGTACCCACCACAATCGTGTCATCGCCCGAATATTTGATTACCCAGTCGAGGTCATCGGTAACCTGACACGCCACATATATATTGTTGTCGGCCATAATCGTATCTGAAAAGTCTCGGTTACGACGCCCAAAGCGAATTTCCATATCATTAAGAGCGTAGGGAATCCACTGAGCGCTGACTTCAACAAAACCCCAACGGTTTTTAGGCCAACGTGACGGAATATCGTCCATCAGCAAATTATGAAATGCTGACACAACCGGTAGTTTCGACCGCCCGAAGCCACATTCCTTGGCATAAATGTCACGTACGTTAAAGCTGTTGTTACCGGAATGAAAACACAATGGGAGGTCAAATTCCTCGGCCAAGTCAAATAACGGGTAGAAATATGGGGTCGGCACACGTCGTTCACATTCAAGTCCGCGCAAAAATATGCCACAGGCCCCATTTTCCTTAGCGAATTTTATTTCGTCGCGGACTTTGTCCATTTGCAACAGCGGCGGCATAACCACCCAGCGCAACCGGTCAGATGCATTGGACCATATATCGGCCAACCACCGATTATAGCTCCTACACAACGCGTATTCGATCTCCGGGTTTTGCGTCCAGGCGCGCAGAAAAACTGTTGGATACAACACTTGAACATCTATCTCGAGCTCATCCATGTGATCAAGTCGTGCCTGCACGTCAATCATTTCACGAGATTCTTTTGATGTGTT